>NZ_WWKH01000800.1:0-3236 GCF_009865595.1 Streptomyces sp. SID1328
GCTGCGCCCAGCAGAGCGGCGGCCGTGGCGCCCGCGGCGACGCCCAGCATGCCCCTTCTGGTCAGGCGGTGGGTCAGTTCGGGGTCATTGTGCGAAATGCGGCTCATGCGGGAACTCCGGGGTGTGGGAGGGCGTTGTCAGTGGTGAGTGCTTCACTGGGGACCAGGCACACGAGACGGGTGTCATGAGGGCTCGTCAGGTGAGGCCGGCGAGTCGGAGCAGGAGTGATTTCACGTCGGTGGCCGCGACGCGGTCGCCGACGGCACGGGGGGTGGAGCAGATGAGGAGCGGACCGTCGTCGTCGCTCGCGGGAAGGCGGCCGTGGCTGCCCCGAATAGGTGACGGGTCCAGGGGTACGACCGCCATGCGGTAGCGCAGGCCGAGCTTCTTGCGGGCCAGCGCGGCCGCCGCCTTGACCTTGACGTAGGGGTCGAGGGGATCCATGAAGAGTTCGACCGGGTCGTAGCCGGGTTTGCGGTGGATCTCGACGAGCCGTGCGAAGTCGGGTGCGCGGGCGTCGTCGAGCCAGTAGTAGTACGTGAACCAGGCGTCCGGTTCCGCCAGGGCGACGAGTTCGCCCGAGCGCGGGTGGTCGAGGTGGTGGTCCTTCTTGCCCTCGTCGTCCAGGACTTCGGCGATGCCGGGCAGGCCGGTGAGGGCGGCGCGGGTGGCGTCGAGGTCTTCGGGACGGCGTACGTAGACGTGGGCGATCTGGTGGTCGGCGACCGCGAAGGCACGTGATGCCATCGGGTCCAGGTACTCCATGCCGTCCTGCTCGTGCACCTCCAGCAGGCCGGCGCGGCGCAGAGCGCGGTTGATGTCCACGGGGCGGTCCACGCGCGTGATGTCGTACTCGGACAGGACGACGACGGTACGGCCCCCCGCGCGGGCGTCGGCCAGCAGGGGTGCGGCCGCTGCGTCCAGGTCGGCGGCCGCCTGGAGGGAGCGCGGGTCGTCGGGTCCGTAGCGCTGGAGGTCGTAGTCGAGGTGGGGGAGGTAGCAGAGGGTCAGGTCGGGTCGGCGGGTTCGCTGGATGTGGCGGGTCGCGTCGATGATCCAGCGGCTGGAGGCGAGGCCGGCGCCGGGGCCCCAGAACTGGAAGAGGGGGAATGTGCCGAACTTGGCGGTCAGTTCGTCGTGCAGGTCGGGAGGGCGGGTGTAGCAGTCGGGTTCCTTGCGGCCGTCGGCGTAGTAGACGGGACGGGGGGTGACGGTGAAGTCCGTGCCGGCGCCCATGGCGTACCACCAGCAGATGTTGGCCACGGTGTAGCCGGGGTGGGCGCGGCGGGCGGCGTCCCAGAGTTTGTCGCCGGCGACCAGACCGTTGTGCTGTCGCCACAGCAGGACGTCGCCCAGTTCGCGGAAGTACCAGCCGTTGCCGACGATGCCGTGCTCGGCGGGTGTGGTGCCGGTCAGGAAGGTCGACTGGGCGGCGCAGGTGACGGCGGGCAGGACCGTGCCGAGGTGGGCGCGGGAGCCCTGGTCCGCGAGGGCGCGCAGGTGGGGCATGTGGGCGAGGAGGCGGGGGGTGAGGCCCACGACGTCCAGGACGAGCAGCGGGGTGGGGCGGCCGGGCGAGGGCTGGGCAGGGGCCGCCGGGTGGTCGGTCATGGCAGCTCCTTCAGGCCGAGGTCGGTGAGCAGGTCGCGGGCGAGGGAGAGTTCGGCGGCGATGCCGTCGGTGAGCTGGGCTCGGGTGCGCGGCCGTAGTTCGGCGGGGAGGGCGTGCCAGGTGTAGGTCTCGACTTCCAGGTGGCGGCTGAGGGGGTGCGGCCCGCCGACGAGCCGGGTCAGGGCCGTGGCGAGGACGGGGAGGGTGGAGGTGAGGGGCGCGGCGGGGGCCGCGTGCAGGGGTACGTGGACGTGGGTGCGCCACGGGGTGGAGTCGGGCAGGGCGCTGTGCTGGAGGGCCTCGCCCAGGTCGTCGGTGCCCTGTCGGCCCGTGGCGGTGAGGGTGCGGGTCTGGTGCAGGAAGCGGGGCTCGTCGAACGCGGTCAGGGCTTCGCGGACATCCGGGCGGTGGGGGTGCTCGGCGTGGAGTGCGGCTGAGAGCTGGGATTTGACGATGGGCACGCCGGCGTGAACGAGGGCGTCCAGGGCGGTGTCGGGATCTTCGAAGGAGGTGGCGAGGTGGCAGGTGTCCACGCAGATGCCGATGCGGGGGTGGGCGATGTAGGTGAGGGGGGTGAGGGCGTCGGCGGTGGTTTCGATGACGCAGCCGGGTTCGGGCTCGAGGCCGATGCGGAGGGAGCGGCCGGTGAGTTCCGCGAGGGCGTCGAGGCGGTCGCCGAGGGTGCGCAGGGCGGTCAGGGCCGTCTCCATGCGGGCCGGGGTGGCGACGGTGCGCCAGGCGAGCGGCAGGGTGGAGATGCTGCCCTCCACGATGTCGTCGGGGAGGAGGCCGGTGAGGATACGGGCGAGGGCCGTGGTGTGGCGCAGGCGCTCGGGGTCGGCCCAGTCGGGTTTGTAGACGCGGTACTTGACCTGCTCGGAGCCGAAGCCTTCGTACGGGAAGCCGTTGAGTGTGACGACCTCCAGCCCGCGCCGGTCGAGTTCGGCGCGGAGGGCGGCCAGCGCGCAGGGGTCGTTCTCCAGGGCGCGGGCGGCGTCCTTGGCGAGCCAGAGCCCGATGCCGAGACGGTCACGGCCGAGACGGCGCCGGATGGGCTCGCAGTGGTCGCGGAGCTGGGCGACGACGGCGTCGAGGGTCTCGGCGGGGTGGACGTTGGTGCAGTAGGCGAGGTGGACGAGGGAGCCGTCGGGGTGGCGGAAGCGCACGGGTCACTCCTGTCCGGCGGGGGCGGTTTCCTTGGGGGCGCCGCGGAGGATGGTGTTGCCTTCGTGGGTGGCTTCGGTCGCGGTGACGTCCAGGTCCAGCCGTCCGCTGAGGCCGTAGAAGGCGACGGGGTTGCGCCACAGGACGCGGTCGACGTCGTCCTCGGTGAAGGCCTCGGCCAGCATCAGGTCGGCCACCTTGCGGGTCTTCAGGGGGTCGCTCCTCCCCCAGTCGGCGGCGGAGTTGACCAAGACCTGTTCGGGGCCGTAGGCGCGCAGGACGGCGACCATGCGTTCCTCGTCCATCTTGGTGTCGGGATAGACGGAGAAGCCGAGCCAGCAGCCGCTGTCCTTGGCCTCCTTGACGGTGGTCTCGTTGAGGTGGTCGAGCAGGACCCGTTCCGGGGCGAGTGCGGAGTCCCGCACGGCGTCCAGGGTGCGGCGCAGGCCGGCGGCCTTGTC
>NZ_WWKH01000801.1:0-3730 GCF_009865595.1 Streptomyces sp. SID1328
CGCTGTCCTCGCCCGAGGCGGCGGCGCGGCGGCTGCCCGGTATGGCGGAGGACCTGCTGGCGGGGCGCCCGTGGCGTGACGCCGCCGAACTGCGCTCCCACCTGTGGGCGGTGACGCCCCGCCACCTGCACGAGGTGGCCCTGGAGGCCGCCGGTACGGCCCTCCTGCAAGTGCCCTCCGGACATTCGGCGGACTGGGCCGGATACACGGCGGCCCCGACCGCCTCGGACCGTGCGGTTACCGGCCCGCGCTTCATCACCGGACGCGCGGGCGATGCCGAGCTGACCGTGGGGGACGACGGCGTCAGCCTCACGGAACGGTCGTCCCCCGGAGCCGACGGGACGCGGGTGGCGACCGTCCTCTACCGCTCCTGTGCCGCCATGCTGAGCTGGCCCGACGGCGGCCGTCGTCTCATCGGCGCCGACGGCCTCACCGTCGACGTGGAGCCCGCGGTGTACGGCGTCGAGCCGAGCACCATGGCGGTCATCGACGCCGCGGTACCGCCGCACGCGGTGGTGCCGCTGCCGCCCCGGCCGCATCCGCCACGCCTGGACAGGGCACCGGCGTCCGGCACCACCACGTCCGCACGCCCCACGGCGGCCCCTCCCGCCTCCAGTACCGTCCTGGCCGACCGGCCCCGGCGCACCGGGGGCCAGGTGGCGGCGATGGTCCTCCTCGGGGTCCTCGGCGGCTGCTTCGGCCTGCTCGCCCTCATGCTCACGGTCTTCGGCGCGGACGATCCGGAGACCGGCGTCGGCGAGTGGCTCGCCCTATCGGGGTTCCTCTGGGGGGTCACCGCGCTGCTGGCGTGGCCGGCCGTACGGATTCTGCGGCGCACCAGCCGGAGGTGAATCGGCGCACCAGCCGGAGGTGAACACGGCTCCGCATGCAGGTTTTGCTGTTGCTTAAGTGACTCTTGTGATTTTCATGGCGGCCTCTTTCCTGGGCGTCGGACGGCCGTCGGTTACGGTGCCAACCGGTCTCGGCATCGTGGATACGTGTCAGCAGCCGTAGAACCCGTGCCGAGCAGGAGAGCAGGTAGTCCGTGGCCAAGCAGGTCCGACAGGTGACGCAGTCGCGTCCGTCGGTGACGCCGCAGCAGGAGGCGGGGGTCGCCCGCTTCGGCCGCGCTGTCGTCGCCTGGCTGCGCTCCCTCAGCAGGCGCACGATCGCGATCGCCGCGGGGGCCCTGGCCGTCGTCGCTGCGGTCGCCACGGTGTGCGCGTTCCTGTTCGGCGGTGACGACCGGCCGCCCATCCCGGACACCCGCGCGCGGCACTACACCGAGACCGACGCCTGCCTGCTCACCGGCAAGCAGGGCATCACGGCCGGCACGCCCGCCGCGACCGTCTGGCAGGGCATGCAGGACGCCTCTCTCAAGACGCACGCGCGGGTCAGTTACCAGCAGGTGATAGGGGAGCAGAGCGCCGGCAACGCGCGGCCCTTCCTCAACGGCATGCTCCAGGGTTCCTGCGAGGTCGTCGTCGCGGTCGGCGGCCCCGAGGTCGCCGTCGCGGCGGAGGCGGCCCCGAAGTACGGCAGGACCGGCTTCGTACTGATCGGTGGCGGCCGCTCCGGGAGCAATGTGTCCCTCCTGCGCACCGGCGACGGTCTGCGGGGCGAGGTGGCGGGCGCCGTCGAGCGGGCGATCGACGCGAGGAGCTAGCGGGACGACGCGACGGTGGAAACACCGGCGGCGGTGCCCGAACTCGTGGTGAATCGTTGGTCCAATGGGTTGGCCGGAGCAGTACGGCTGCCTAACATCGATCACCGCAAGACTTTGTGCACCGCCGCACAATCTCCTCAGGAGGTTCCCCTTGCTCCGCCGCCGTCGCACCGCGCTAGTCCTCACCGCCGCGATCGCCGCCGCGGCCCCGCTCCTCACCGCCTGCGGAAACGACGCGCATCCCGGCGCGGCGGCCGTCGTCGGCGGGCAGCGGATCACCGTGGCACAGCTGGAGGGCCGGGTGAACGAGGTACGGGCGGCGCAGCGGGCCGAGATGACCGACCAGGCCCAGTACCAGCAGGTCCTCGCCTCCACCGGCAGCCTCACCCGCGACACCCTGCACAACATGGTCCTCGACCAGGTGCTGCACCGTGCCGCGCGCGACCAGGGCGTCACGGTCACCCGCAAGGAGATCCAGCGGATGCACGCCGGTCTGGAGAAGCAGGCGGGCGGAGCCAAGCAGCTCCAGTCCGCCTGGCTCCAGAAGTACGGCATCGCCCCGGAGCGGCTCGACGACAACCTGGGCCTCCAGATCGAGGCCCAGAAGCTCGCCGCCAAGCTCGGCACCGACACCAGCCAGCCCCCGTTCTGGAACGCCCTCTCCAAGGCGTCCAAGGAACTCCACATCGACGTGAACCCCCGCTACGGCGCCTGGGACGTGGCCAAGAGCAGCCGGGTCGACGCCCGTACGCCCTGGCTGCGGGACGCCTCGGCGGCACAGAGCGCCTGAGCGCGGTACGCCCGGTGCGGGGCTGGTGACCTGCGGGTTTCCGGCCCCGCTCGGCGCGTCGGTCATACGATCACAGGACTCCTTCGCCCCTGTGGATAACTCGACCCACCATTCGGCGTCCTGGGTTACGTTCGGATCGTGAACGCAAACAGCTCCGCATCCGCCCCTGGCCGCATCGTCCTGCTCACCACCAGCCACCGCGTCGCTCCCGGCCTGCTGTCCTGGCCCGCCTGGCAGGCGCTGCGCTCCGCCGACGCCGTGCTGTGCGCGGACGGCGCGCATCCGCAGGTGCCGTATCTGCGCGAGGCCGGGATAGCGGTGGCGGAGGCGTCGCCCACCGCCGAGGAACTGGTCGATGCCTGCGCGGGCGACCGCACGGTGGTCGTCGTCGCCACCGGTGAGGGAGAGCCCGCCCTTACCGACGGCCTCGCCCGGCTCGCCGGGTCCGGCCGGGTGCAGATGCCCGAACTGGAGCTGCTCCCCGCCTCCTACGACCTGCCCGGCGCCCGCCTCCTCGACCTCGTCCAGGTCATGGACCGCATCCGCGCCGAGTGCCCCTGGTCCTCCCGGCAGACCCACGAGGGCCTGGCCAAGTACGGCATCGAGGAGGCGTACGAACTCGTCGAGGCCATCGAGGCGGGGGACCGCGAGGAGCTGCGGGAGGAACTGGGCGACGTGCTGCTCCAGGTCGTCTTCCACTCCCGCATCGCCGAGGAGGACGCGGACGCCCCCTTCTCCATCGACGACGTCGCCGGGGGCATCGTCGCCAAGCTGATCCACCGTCACCCGCATGTCTTCGGGGAGGAGGAGGCGGAGACCCCCGAGGACGTCAAGGCGCACTGGCTGCGCACCAAGGCCGAGGAGAAGCAGCGCAGCTCCGTCACCGAGGGCGTCCCCCTCGGCCAGCCCGGCCTCGCCCTCGCCGCCAAGCTGGCCTCCCGCGTCCGCACCGCCGGCCTTAACGTGCCGCTGCCCCGGGGCGACGGCATCGGCTACGAGCTGCTGGAGCTCGCCGCCCGCGCCGAGCAGGCGGGCGTCGACCCGGAAGCGGCCCTGAGAGCGGCCGCCCGCACCTATCGGGACGCGATACGCACCGCCGAGGGCGTGACCACCCCGGACCACGGCACCGCGTAGCCCGGCAGGGCGGGCCCACACCGGCGCGGGTTCCCCGCCAGCACGGAGCCGGCCCCCGGCAGGCCCAAGTGAAAGGAGCCGACCCGCCCCCACCCCCGCCCGCCGGATACCGTCGGGGAGTGACCCAGCCGCACCAGCCC
>NZ_WWKH01000802.1:0-2145 GCF_009865595.1 Streptomyces sp. SID1328
CGTACCGCTCCAGCTTCGGGCGCTGGTGGGCCTCCACCGCGTCCTCCACCGCGAGCGGGTGCAGGTCGAACAGCTCGGCCACATCGGCGAACTCCTCGGTGGTCGGCTCGTGCAGACCCAGCCAGACGAAACCGTCGCCGGTGTTGCGGACCGTCTTCACGGCGTCCACCACATCGGCGGAGCCGGGCACGCGTATGCCGTCCTGATACATCACGCAGTTCACGACCGAGGAACCCAGCGGTGACCTGGCCGGGTGGCTCAGGTCCACACGCGGCCGGCGCCGGGTCAGACCGGCCACCTTGCGCAGGCCGCCGACCTTGCTCAGCTTTGTGACTTTTCGCAGATTCCCCGCCATCGACATCTGGATCTCCTTGCCTGGATCTCCGCACCCCACACCATTCGTGCCCTGCCCGGTCAGTCTGCCAGTCCGTCGGGAAGGCCGGGGAAGCCTGTGGGAACAGCGGATTCCGCTTGGTTCCCGCCTGTGGACGGAGGGTCGGCCGCCCCGGACCCGGCGACCGGCTGGGACGATGCGGGACATGACGACATCGGACGGATACCTCCTGGACAACCGGCAGGCCGAGGCGGGCGAACGCTTCGACGCCTTCGCCTCCCTCTTCGACCCCACCACGTTCCGCCACCTGGAACGCCTCGGCATCGGCCCCGGCTGGCGCTGCTGGGAGGTCGGCGCCGGGGGCACCTCCGTCGTCTCCTGGCTCGCCCGGAAGGTCGGCCCGACCGGTACCGTCCTCGCCACCGACATCGACACCTCGCGCCTGGACACCGTGGCCCGGCCGCCGGTGGAGGTCCGTACCCATGACGTGGGCGCCGAGGAGCCGCCCGGCCGGGGCTTCGACCTGGTGCACGCCCGGCTCGTGCTGGTCCATGTCCCGGACCGGGAAAGGGCGTTGCGCTCCATGATCGAAGCGCTGCGGCCCGGCGGCCGGCTGCTGATCGAGGACGCCGACCCGGCCCTGCAACCCCTGACCTCCCCCGACGAGCACGGCCCCGGGGAGCGGCTCGCCAACCGGCTCCGCCAGGGCTTCCGCCGGCTCCTCGCGGAGCGCGGCGCCGACCTCTCCTACGGGCGCCGCCTGCCGCGGCTCCTGCGTGAGGCCGGGCTGCGGCAGGTCGAGGCCGACGCGTACTTCCCGCTCACCTCACCGGCGTGCACCGCGCTCGAACTGGCCACGGTCCGTCAGATCCGGGGCCGCATGGTCGAAGCGGGACTCGCGACCGACGAGGACATCGACCGCCATCTCGCCAACGTCGCGGCGGGCGGCATGGATCTGGCGACGGCGCCGATGATCTCGGCGTGGGGGCGCAAGGTCTGAAGTACCGGCCTCAGGGGGTGTGCGGCGCCCGCCCGTCGTCGTCCGGGTGCGGGGGCCGGCCGCCCACCCGCCGCACCGCCCGCGCCCCGGCCCGGCACCCCCACTCCGCCGCGGCCTCCGCACGGGCACCCGCCACCAGAGCCGCCAGGAACGCGCCGGTGAACGCGTCCCCGGCCCCCGTACTGTCCGTCGCCCGGACCGGTACCGCCGGAACCCGGGCGCTCACCACCCCCGACCGCGCCACCAACGCCCCCTGTGCCCCCGACTTGGCCACCACCACCGGCCCGAGCCCGCTCAACTCCGCCGCCGCCCCGGCCCAGTCGGACACCCCCGTCAGCAGGCACGCCTCGTCCCGGCTCGGCAGCAGCACATCGAGCTGCTTGGCGAACTCCAGGAACCGGTCCGTCCCGAACCGCGCGAGGAACCCCGCCGAAGCGGGGTCCAGACTCACCGGCACCCCGCGCGCACGCGCCGCCGCCAGCGCGGTCTCGGCCAACGCCCGGCTGGACTCGGCGAACAGCAGGTACCCCGACAGATGCAGCCGGGCCACCCCGTCGAGCAACCGCTCCGACCAGTCGTCCGGTTCGAGCCGCAGCGAAGCCCCGCTGGAAGTGAGGAACGTGCGCTCGGCCGCCGCCTCCCCGTCGACCAGGCAGATCACCGTGCCGGTCGGCTCCACCGGGTCCACCACCAGCCGTGGCCGCACCCCGGCCGCCAGCAGCTCCCGCTCGTGCCACCGCACCGCGTCCGCGCCCACCCTCGCCAGCAGCCGCACGTCCGTGCAGCCCGCGTCGGCGGCCCAGCACGCCAC
>NZ_WWKH01000803.1:0-2076 GCF_009865595.1 Streptomyces sp. SID1328
GGGGGAGCGGGGCGGGGGCACGTGCCCGGCCGCGCCGTCCGCTGGTCCGTCCGGCGCCTTGAAGCGGTGCGGGTCGGTCATCGGGCACCCCCGAGTCCCGGCGGCGCCCCGGTGTCATGGGCGGTGGAGAGCAGTTGCAGGCCGAGGCGGAGCCGGCGGCGCGCCTCGTCCTCGGTGACGCCGAGGTCGGTGGCGGCCTGGCGGTAGTCGCGCCGCTGGAAGTAGGCCAGCTCCAGCGCGGCCCGCAGCGGGTGCGGCATCGAGTGGACGATGTAGTCGGCGCGGGCGGCGACGGAGGCGTGCCGCACCCGGCTCTCCAGGGCGGCCAGTTCCGCCGGGGAGTCGCCGCCGAGCGCGGCCGTCTCGGTCTCGCGCAGCTTCTGCACGGCCAGCCGCTGGGTCGTCGCGGCGATCCAGGTGCGCAGCGGTCCCTGCCGGTGGTCGTAGGTGTCGGGGTGCTCCCAGACATGGGCGAAGACGTCGCGGGTGACGGCGGCGGCGGCCGTGTCGTCGCTCAGCACGCGGTGCGCGAGGCCCTGCACCAGGGAGGCGAACCGGTCGTACAGCTCGCCCAGGGCGGCGGCCTCACCGCGCGCGAGCCGCTGCTGCATGGTGCGGTCCCAGCGGGGCGGTACGTCCTTGGCCGGCATGCGGTTCCTCCCCTCGCCGTCTCCAGGATGTGCCCGGCGTCTCCTCGAATGTAGTCGGCACGTCCGACGATGCACGCCCCTTTGTGTCAATGCGCGCCCCTGGCAGCACCGCAGGTGGTAGGGGTCTCTTCACACCGTCTTCACTTATCTCGGGCCCACCTTCGATCGAAGTACGATCGAACCCGATCGACAGTGACCGAAACAAGCCCTCTGTTGATCCCTCCGCGGTTTGCGGTTCCGTGTTTCAGGGAAACGGCCGCTGGGCAGCCGCGCGGAAAGAACCGAAGGAACTGCTTCCATTTCCGGGTGGTTCCGCAAGATCCGCCGAGCGGAGAGGTGTGGCCGTGGCTTTCGAAGTGACCGGCACCGAACGGGGCGAGTGGGCCGTGCTCCAGGTGGCCGGCGAACTGGACCTGGTGACCTCACCCGTGCTGCGGCAGCGGGTGCACGACGTGGTCGCCGAGGGGAACCACAGCCTGGTCCTCGATCTCTCCGAGGTCTTCTTCTGCGACTCCAGCGGGGTCGGCGTGCTCATCGCGGTCCGCCGGCTGATCCGCTCCTGCCAGGGCAGGCTGCGGCTGATCCTGCCCGACCGGGGCGCGGAGGACGGCTCGCACGTGAACCGCGTCCTCGGCGCGCTCGGGGTGCGCCGCCTCTTCGACGTGCGCCCGGACGTCGAGTCCGCCACCGCCGACGAGGCGGGATCGCTGTCGGCCTGAGCGCCGTCGCTGCCGAGGTGAGCGCCCTCGGTGCCACGATTCATGGCCATGGATGTCGCGGATCGTGGCGAAAACAGGTCACGCAGCGTGGAAGTGAGTCCCGTACTCCGACTGTGACTCGTCACGGCCCGGAGTCGGGCGGCCCCTCGGGTACCTTGGGTCGAATGCGAGTGACCGCGACCGCCAGTGCCACCGGCAGGGCCCCGCGCGCCGCCTGTTCGACTCCCTGGCGTATGCGTCGCACAGTATGCCGCACGAGTACTCCTTCGCGCGGGAATATGCCCGAAGCGCTTGTTGGGGTGACTGTACGTCAACCATGCTGTCTCGTAAGGGAATCACGTTCCGTAACGCTTGCTCTGGCCGTTGTTCTGGCCATGCAGAAAATGGCTACGATCGTGGCCCTCGTCGTGCGGTTCGTCGCGGTTCGCGCCGCGGCGGCGGGTCGTCGTGCGGTCATGTGTCCGCCGGTTCGGATGGTGTGAGCGGTGCAGGTGCTTCAAGTGACGCTGGAGATCCGGCCCGACCCCGAAGAGGTGGGGCGGGCGAGGAAGTGGGCGCGATCGCGGCTCGCCGGACTGGGCATAGCGGCCGACGAGCCACTGGCCGAGACGCTGATCCTGCTCGTCTCCGAGCTGGTGACCAACGCGGTGGTGCACACCGGCCGCCCGGCGCTGCTGCGGCTGTCGCTGCCCGGCGGCCCGCCGCCC
>NZ_WWKH01000081.1:0-24685 GCF_009865595.1 Streptomyces sp. SID1328
CCCCACCACGACCAAGCCCGCCCCCGAGCCCACCCCCACCAGGACCTGCGACCGCTTCCTGTGGTGGTGCAGCTGAAGGACGCGCGGCCATTCCGGCGGCGACGCGCGGTGACCCGCCCCCTCTCGGGCAGTCGCCTCGAGGCCCCCGGCCGCCCGCCCGCCTCCCCTCACCGGTCATACGAACCCCGTGGAGTACGCCATCCGGGGTAACGGTGACACCAACCGGGCCCTGCGGCGGTTGAGTCGAACAGGTACATCTCGCCGTACACGACCTCGGAATGCGCCGGCCGGACCCGGCGCCGTGCGAGGAGGAGCAGCGAGCAGCGGCTCAGTTGAGGAGAACCGGATGACACAGGACAGCACCGTCCAGGGCACTGTCGCCGAGGGGTACGAGGCGGTGCGCGAGGAGTTCGCCGCCTTCGTCGCCGGTGAACTGCCGGACTACGAGGGCCAGCTGTGCGCCTACGTGGACGGCCGCCGGGTCGTCGACCTGTGGGCGGGCGAGGGCGTGGACGCCGGCTCGCTGTACGGCGTCTTCTCCTGCACCAAGGGCGCCGCCCACCTGGTCACCGCCCTCCTGGTGCAGGACGGCACCCTCGAACTGGACCGCAAGGTCACCTACTACTGGCCCGAGTTCGGGGTCGAGGGCAAGAACACCCTCACCCTGCGCGACCTCCTCGCCCACCGCGCCGGACTCGTCGGCACCGACACCGGCTTCAGCCCGGCCGAGCTGGCCGACGACCGCGCGCTCGCCGAACGCCTCGCCGACCAGCGCCCCTTCTGGCGCCCCGGCGCCGCGTTCGGATACCACGCGCTGACCATGGGCGCCCTCACCGGCGAGGTGATCCGCCGGGCCACCGGCCACACCCTCCAGGAGCTGTACGAGGAGCGCGTCCGCGCCCCCTACGGGCTGGACTTCCACCTCGGCCTGCCCGCCTCCCGCGAGCCCCGCTTCCGTGCCACCCAGCCGATGCTGCCGACCCCCGCCCAGCAGGCGGAGGCCGAACTGCGCCGCACCGGCCCGCACACCCTGCCGTCCATCGCCCGGAACCAGCACGCCCCCACCCCCACCGACCTGGAGTCGCTGCCCAACGACCGCGCCGTCCGCGCGAACGGCCCCGCCTCCGTCGGCGGCGTCGCCTCGGCGCGCGGCCTGGCCGGGATGTACGCGGCGATGATCAGCGAGGTGGACGAGAAGGCGCCGCTCCTCAAGAGCGACACCCTCGCCGAGTTCGGCCAGCCGCACTCGGCCGGCCACGACCTGGTGTGCCGCGCCCACGCGGTGTTCGGCCTGGGCTTCGAGTGCACGGCCGAGACCTGGCACCCCTTCCTCGGCGCCGGCACCCTCGGCCACTGCGGCGCGGCCGGCTCGCAGGCGTTCGCCGACCCCCGCAGCGGCCTCGCCTACGGCTACACCCGCCGCCGCTTCGCCTACCCCGGCGGTGCGGCCCCGGAGAACGACCGGCTGGCCGCCGCCGTGCACGAGGCGGCGCTGAAGGGCTGAGACACGGCGGAGGCCGCACCCCACGTCCAGGGATGCGGCCTCCGCGAGGTCCGACGACCGGCAGCCGGCGCAGGACACCGGTCAGAGCTTGACGATCATCTTCCCGGTGTTGTCCCCGCGCAGCACCCCGAGGAACGCCTCCAGCGTGTTCTGGATGCCGTCCACGACCGTCTCGCGGTACTTCAGCTTGCCCGACGCGACCAGGGGCGCGACCTCGCGGACGAACTCCGGCTGGAGGTCGTAGTGGTCGCCGACCAGGAAGCCCTCGATCCGGCCGCGGGTCTGGATCAGGCGGGTGAGGTTGTTCGGGCCGGGGGCGGGCTCGGTGTTGTTGTAGACCGAGATCGCGCCGCAGATGGCGATCCGGCCGTGCAGGTTCAGCTCGGCGATGGCGGCCTGGAGGTGGTCGCCGCCGACGTTGTCGAAGTACACGTCGATGCCGTCCGGCGCGGCCTCGCGGAGCTGCTCGTCGACGGGGCCGTCCTTGTAGTTGAACGCGGCGTCGAACCCGTACTCGTCCACCAGCAGCCGCACCTTCTCGTCGGACCCGGCCGAGCCGATGACCCGCGAGGCGCCCTTGAGCTTGGCGAGCTGGCCGACCTGGCTGCCCACCGCGCCGGCCGCGCCGGAGACGAAGACGATGTCGCCCTCCTTGAACCCCGCGGTGCGCAGCAGACCGGCGTACGCGGTCAGGCCGGTCATGCCGAGCACGCCGAGGTAGGTGGAGAGCGGCGCGGCGTCCGGGTCGACCTTGACGGCCTGCTTCGCGTCCACCGCCGCGTACTCGCGCCAGCCGAGGAAGTGCAGCAGATGGTCGCCGGGCTCGATGCCGTCGACGTCGGAGGCGACGACCACGCCCACCGCGCCGCCCTCCATCGGCTCACCCAGCTCGAACGGGGCGGAGTAGGACTTCGCGGCACTCATCCGGCCCCGCATGTACGGGTCCACCGAGAGGTATTCGTTCCGTACCAGCACCTGGCCCTCGCCGGGCACCGGCATCGGGACCTCGACGAGCGCGAAGTCCTCGGGCTTCGGCCAGCCCACGGGACGACGGAGCAAGTGCCACTCACGGCTCACGGCGGGAAGGGCGGGGGAGTCGGACATCTGGGGCGACCTTCTTCCTCAAACTACTTCAGTACCTGAAACAACCATGCTCCTAAATATTTTATGATGTCAAGTAACCCGGTATCCTGGACGGCATGTCCACCCAGCCGCCGCGTCCCATCGTGCGTCACCGCTCCGCCGACCCCCTGACCATGGAGGTCGTCGAGCTGATCGGCGACGTCGTGGCCCGCTTCTACGCGGACTACGAGGAGGCCGCGGCCAGTCACGCGCTCACCGGACCGCAGGCCCGTCTGCTCAGCCTCCTCGCCCTGGAGCCGCTGCCCATGCGCAAGCTCGCCCAGCGGCTGAAGTGCGAGCCGTCCAACGTGACCGGGATCGTGGACCGCCTGGAGTCGCGCGGCCTGGTCGAGCGGCGCCCCGACAGCGCCGACCGCCGGGTCAAGCTCGCCGCCGCCACCGAGGAGGGCCTGCGGGTCGCCCGCGATCTCCGCGAGGGCCTGCACTTCGCCCGCGAACCCCTCGCCGGCCTCTCCACCGCCGAGCGCTCCTCCCTGCGCGACCTGCTCCGCCGCATGCTCGACGCCTGAAACCCACGGCTGCGGGTAAAGTCCCCGCCATGCGCGATCTCGGGGTGGGGTTCCGTCATCTCCTCAACGGCCAGCGGTGGGTGGCACAGCACGGACGGCAGTACGGCTTCGGCCTGCTGCCCGGCCTGATCACCCTCGTCCTCTACGTGGCGGTGCTGGTCGCGCTCGGCGTGTGGGGCTCCGACGCCGTCACCTGGGCGACCCCGTTCGCCGACGACTGGTCCGGTCCCTGGCAGGGCCTCTTCCGGGGTTTCCTCACCGTCGTGCTGTTCGCCCTCGCCCTGCTGCTGGCCGTCCTCACCTTCACCGCGGCCACCCTGCTCATAGGCCAGCCCTTCTACGAGAGCCTCTCCGAGCGCACCGACGCCGACGTCTCGCCCGACGGGACCGCGCCCAGCTCCGGCCGGCCGATGTGGCGCGACCTGTGGATCTCCGCCCGCGACAGCCTGCGCATCCTGGTACGGGCCTGCGTATGGGGCATCCTGCTCTTCGCGCTCGGCTTTCTCCCCGTGGTCGGCCAGACCGTCGTACCCGTCCTCGGCTTCTTCGTCACCGGGTTCTTCCTCACCGAGGAACTCACCTCCGTGGCCCTCCAGCGCCGGGACGTCGATCTGCGCGCCCGGCTCGCCCTGCTGCGCTCCCGCAAGATGCTCGCCTGGGGTTTCGGCGTCCCGCTGGGCCTCGCCTTCCTGGTCCCCGTCGTCGCGGTGTTCCTGATGCCGGGCGCGGTCGCCGGTGCCACCCTGCTGACCCGCGACCTCCTCGGCGAACCCCTCGCCGAGGAGCAGCCGGAGAGCGACCAGCCGGTCACCGCCTGAGCCCGCCCCGGCGGGCGAGGAGGCGAAGTCGTGACACGGGAGTGAAGGGTTCGTAGGAGAACCCGCCCGGACCCCCGATCCGGCGCCACCGGCCGCCCGGCGCGGATTACCGTCGACATCAGCCCCGGTCCCGGAACCTGACACCCGGACCGGGGCTGAATGCTGTCCGGGGCGGCTCAGCGCGTCCCGAAGCCGTACACCGTGGCGGAGCGGTACACCTCGCCCGGCTCCAGCCGGGTGGTGGGGAAGTCCGGGCGGTTCGGGGAGTCGGGGAAGTGCTGGGTCTCCAGCGCGATCCCCTCGCCCGGCGCGAACGGGGCGCCCAGGTGATCGGCGGTGTAGAGCTGGAGCCCCGGCTCGGTCGTCGCCACCGTCAGCACCCGCCCGGACGCCGGGTCGTACAGCTCGGCCACCTCCTCGGCCGCCGGCGTGACGCCCTTGTCCAGCACGTAGTTGTGGTCGTAGCCCGAGCCGACCTTGCGGGAGGCGCGGAAGTCGAAGCGCGAGTCCGTCACGTCCACGGGCTCGCCCACCGGGATCAGCCCGTCGTCCACCGGCGTGTACCGCGAGGCGTCCAGCCGCAGCTCATGACCGCCCGCGTGCCCCGAACCGCCGAGGTTCCAGTACGAGTGGTTGGTGAGGTTCACGACCGTCGGCGCGTCCGTCACCGCCTCGTAGGCGATCCGCAGCGCACCCGACTCCTGGAGCGTGTACGTCGCCGAGACCTCAAGACGCCCCGGAAAGCCCTCCTCGCCGTGCGGGCTGACCCGGCTGAGCCGTACCCCGTGCTCCACCGGCTCCGCGTCCCACACGTACCGGTCGAAGCCCCGGTCCCCGCCGTGCAGGGAGTTGGGCCCGTTGTTGCGGGCCAGCGCGTACGTCCGTCCGTCCAGCGGGAAGCGGCCGCCCGCGATCCGGTTGGCGTACCGGCCCACCAACGCGCCCAGATACGGGCCCGGATGGTCCACATAGCCCTGGACGGAGGGGAACCCGAGCACCACGTCCGCCGCGCGCCCCTCCCGGTCCGGCACCTCGGCCGACTGCACGATCCCGCCGTACGACAGCACCCGGACCCGTACCCCACCGCGCTCGAGCGTCCAGCGGTGCACCGGGGTCCCGTCGGAAAGTGTGCCGAAAAGTTCGCCCATGTGGGAAACCTTAGGTCACGGTCTGTGCTCCGTGACCGTCCGGTACGCGATCTCGGCGAGCCGGGCCTGGCCGTCCCGGCTCGGGTGGAACCAGTCCCACTGGCTCAACTGCCCGGTGCCGAAGCGGTAGTCGAAGACCGCGTTGCCGTCGGAGCGGCAGCGCTCGTCCTTCGCGCACACCTCGGCCAGCACCGCGTTGTACTCCTCCACCCGGTGCTGGACCTCCTGCCGGCGCACCGTCGCCGCCTCGGTCAGGTCGTCCGCGCCGCGCAGCATGGAGGGGCAGATGCCCAGCTTCCACACCTCCTTGCCCAGCGGGTCGGCCCGCCCCTCCGACCACAGCCGCAGCAGGTTCGGCACGCTCGCCACGTACACCTGTGTCGTCGGCAGCTCCTTGCGCAGTGTCGCCATCGAGCGCTCGAAGTCCGCGCGGAAGTCCGCCACCGGGGTCATCGCCGGCACCGAGGACCGGCAGGCGTCGTTGGCGCCCACCATCACCGTCACCAGCTCCGGGCGGCGCCGCACCGCCTCGGCCATCTGACCGGGCAGGTCGGCCATCCGGGCGCCGGTCACCGCGTAGTTCCAGCCCCGCTCGGCCGCGCCCTGCCGCCCCAGCAGCCGTACGGCCAGGCTGTCCACGGCGGCGTCCGCGCCCGTCGCCCAGGACACCTCCGGGCAGTCCGCGAGCACCTGGCAGGCGTCGAAGCCGCGGGTGATGGAGTCGCCCACCGCCGCGATCGAGTCCGGGTGCGCGTTCCACACCGGGGAGGGCCTGGCGGACGGCCGGGACACGCCCGTACCCCCGTCGCCGCCCCGGACGGAGTCACAGCCGCTCGCCAGCACGGCCGCCGTCAGCACGGCGAGGACGGCCCGCGCCCGGTGGCCTGGTTTCCGCATCCCCGCAGGTCTCCTCGCTCCTTCGCACACCGACCGCCGGTGCGCCCACCCATCACAACGTGCGCGGGTTCCCGTCCACCTCCGCTGGAACGGCACACCCCCGTACAAGCGTCCCCCTGGGTGAATGGCGAAGGTTTCCTGGCACCGGGACCGACGGTACGTCACACTCCTTGCATCCCCGCAAGGTAGCCTCGCCATCAACGCGGCCGTCGCGTCATGGCCGCTCGACCAGCCCGCAAGATGTCCCGCTCAGCCCGGAGGTTCCGGTGACGACACGTGGAGTTCTGTACGTGCACTCCGCGCCGCGCGCGCTGTGCCCGCATGTCGAGTGGGCCATCGCCGGGGTGCTGGGCACGCGCGTCAGCCTGGACTGGATCAGGCAGCCCGCCGCGCCCGGTACCTGGCGCTCGGAGTTCTCCTGGCAGGGCGAGGCGGCCACCGCCTCCAAGCTCGCCTCCGCGCTGCGCGGCTGGCAGTTGCTCCGCTTCGAGGTCACCGCCGAGCCGTCCGCCGCAGCCGAGGGCGAGCGCTACAGTTGCACCCCCGACCTCGGCATCTTCCACGCCGTCACCGGCATCCACGGCGACATCCTCATCCCCGAGGACCGCCTGCGCGCCGCCCTCCAGCGCAGCCGCCAGGAGGAGAGCGACCTGGAGGCCGAACTCTCCAAGCTCCTCGGCAAGCCCTGGGACGACGAACTCGAGACCTTCCGCCACGCGGGCGAGGGCGCCCCGGTCCGCTGGCTCCACCAGGTGGTCTGAGCCCGCCGTAACGCCTGTACGCGAGAAAGGCCCCCACCGGTCGGTGGGGGCCTTTCTCCGTGCTTCGGGTCAGACGGTGCGGAACGCCAGCACCACGTTGTGGCCGCCGAAGCCGAACGAGTCGTTCAGCGCCGTGATCCGGCCCTCGGGAAGCTGACGCGGCTCGCCCACGACGACGTCCGCGTTGACCTCGGGGTCCAGCTCGGTGACGTTGATCGTCGGCGGGGCCGTGCGGTTCACCAGGGCCAGGATGGACGCGACGGTCTCGATACCGCCCGCCCCGCCCAGCAGGTGACCCGTCATCGACTTGGTCGCGGAGATGGCCATGTGGTCGACGTCGTCGCCGAAGACCTTCCGCAGCGCCTTGACCTCGGCCACGTCGCCCTGGGGCGTCGACGTCGCGTGCGCGTTCACGTGCACGATCTCCGCCGGCTTCAGGTCGGTCGAGTCCAGCAGGTTCTGCAGCGCCTGCGCGATGCCGTTGCCCGAGGGCTCCGGCTGCGTGATGTGGTGCGCGTCGGCCGAGATGCCCTGGCCGATCGCCTCGGCGTAGACCCGGGCACCGCGCGCCTTGGCGTGCTCCTCGGACTCCAGCACGATCACACCGGCGCCCTCGCCGAGCACGAAGCCGTCACGGCCCGAGTCGTAGGGGCGGGACGCGCCCTCGGGGTCGGCGTTGTTCTTGGACATCGCCATCATGTTGCCGAAGGCGACGATGGGAAGCGGGTGGATGGCGGCCTCGGTACCACCGGCCACGACCACGTCCGCCCGCCCGCTGCGGATCATCTCGATCGCGTATCCGATGGCCTCCGCGCCGGAGGCGCAGGCCGAGACGGGGGTGTGCACACCGGCGCGCGCGCCCAGCTCGATACCGACGTTGGCCGCCGGGGAGTTGGGCATCAGCATCGGCACGGTGTGCGGGGAGACGCGGCGTACGCCCTTCTCCTTCAGTACGTCGTACTGGTCCAGGAGAGTCGTCACGCCACCGATGCCGGAGGCGATGACCGCGCCGAGGCGGTCGGGGTTCACGGACTGGTCCTCACCGGCCTTGGCGGTGAAACCGGCGTCCTTCCAGGCCTCCTGAGCGGCGATCAGCGCGAACTGCGCGGACCGGTCCAGCTTGCGGGCCTGCGGCCGGGGGAGGATCTCACCCGGCTCGACGGCGATCTGCGCGGCGATCTGGACCGGCAGCTCGGCCGCCCACTCCTGCTCCAGGCGGCTGACGCCGGACCGGCCGGCCAGCATGGCCTCCCAGGTGGAAGCTGCGTCGCCACCCAGCGGTGTGGTTGCGCCGATACCGGTGACGACCACGGTGCGATTGGTCGGGCTCACGGGAATTCTTTCTCCAACAGATGCGGGATCTACGGCGCCACCGCCGGGTGGCGGGGCCTAGCAGCTAGGTCCGAGGGGTGACTCAGGCCTGGTGCTTGAGGATGTAGTCGGTGGCGTCACCGACGGTCTTGAGGTTCTTGACGTCCTCGTCGGGGATCTTCACGTCGAAGCGCTCCTCGGCGGCGACGACGACCTCGACCATGGACAGGGAGTCGACGTCGAGGTCGTCCGTGAAGGACTTGTCGAGCTGGACGTCCTCGGTGGGGATGCCGGCGATCTCGTTCACGATCTCGGCAAGGCCCGCGACGATCTCTTCCTGGGTGGCGGCCATGTCAGGCGCTCTCCTTCTTCGATGTTCAGACAGTGAGGTGGCATTTGTCCCCGTGTCGGACCGGGCGGCCCGGCACGGAGTGCCTAGGGGAGGGTAACGACCGTGGCGGCGTAGACCAGACCCGCCCCGAATCCGATGACGAGCGCCGTGTCGCCGCTCTTGGCCTCGCCGGTCGCCAGAAGCCGCTCCATGGCGAGCGGGATCGACGCGGCCGAGGTGTTGCCGGTGGTACGGATGTCACGGGCGACCGTGACGTGCTCCGGCAGCTTCAGAGTCTTCACCATCGAGTCGATGATCCGCACATTGGCCTGGTGCGGGATGAAGACGTCCAGGTCGTCCGAGGAGATCCCGGCCGCGTCCAGCGCCTGCTGGGCGACCTTCGCCATCTCGAACACGGCCCAGCGGAAGACCGCCTGGCCCTCCTGCGTGATCGCGGGGAACTTGATGTTGCCCGCGCTGTCCAGGGGGAGTTCGGAGACGTCCCCCGCGTGGAAGCGGTCCCACGGGACGGTCTGCTTGATGGTGCCGGCCTTGTCGCCCTCCGAGCCCCACACCGTGGGACCGATGGCGGGCTCCTGGGACGGGCCGACCACGACCGCGCCCGCGCCGTCACCGAACAGGAAGGCCGTCGCGCGGTCCTCCAGGTCGGTCAGGTCGCTGAGCCGCTCCACGCCGATGACGAGCACGTACTCGGCGGAACCTTCCACCACCATGCCCTTGGCGAGGGTCAGGCCGTAGCCGAAGCCCGCGCAGCCGGCCGAGATGTCGAAGGCGGCGGCCTTGTCGGTCCCCAGCTTGTCCGCGATCTCCGTGGCCACGGCCGGGGTCTGGCTGAAGTGCGAGACGGTGGAGACCACCACGGCGCCGATCCGGTCGGCGTCGATGCCCGCGTCGGCGATCGCCTTGCCCGCCGCCTCGATCGACATCGCGGCGACCGTCTCGTCCGGGCCCGCCCAGTGCCGGGTCTCGATCCCGGAGCGGGACCTGATCCACTCGTCGGAGGAGTCGATCGTCTCCAGGATCACCTCGTTGGGCACCACCCGGGTCGGCCGGTAGCCGCCGACCCCGAGGATGCGCGCGTACGGGGCGCCCTTGCTGGGCTTGATCTTCGCCATTGGCATGGGCTCCTTGTCAGGCGCCCGCCGCGTCAGCGGCAGGAGTCGCGGTCTCGGCGATGAGCGCGCGCGCCGCGTCGAGATCCTCGGGGGTCTTCAGGGCGAGCGTCCGTACACCGGGCAGTGCGCGCTTGGCCAGGCCGGTCAGGGTGCCGCCGGGGCACACCTCGATCAGCGCGGTGACGCCCAGTTCCTTGAAGGTCTCCATGCACAGGTCCCAGCGGACCGGGTTGGCGACCTGGCCGACCAGCCGCTCCAGCACCTCGGCGCCGGAGGCGACCGTACGGCCGTCCTTGTTGGAGACGTAGGTCAGCTTCGGGTCCGCCGGGGCCAGCTCGGCCGCGGCCTTGGCCAGCGTCTCGACGGCGGGCGCCATGTGACGGGTGTGGAAGGCACCGGCCACCTTCAGCGGGACGACCTTGCGGACGCCCTCCGGCTTGTCCTCCGCGAGCGCGGCCAGCTGCTCCAGCGTGCCCGCCGCGACGATCTGGCCGGCGCCGTTGATGTTGGCCGGGGTCAGGCCCAGCTTCTCCAGGTGCGCGACGGAGACCTCCGGGTCGCCGCCGAGCAGCGCCGACATGCCGGTCTCGGTGACCGCGGCGGCGTCGGCCATGGCCAGACCCCGCTTGCGCACCAGGTTCAGGGCGGAGACGTCGTCCAGCACGCCCGCGAAGGCGGCGGCGGTGATCTCGCCGACGCTGTGGCCCGCGACCGCGCCCGGCGCGATGTCACCCAGTGCCGCGGCGGACAGCAGCCCGGCCGCGACCAGCAGCGGCTGCGCCACGGCGGTGTCGCGGATCGCCTCCGCATCGGCCTGGGTCCCATAGTGGACGAGGTCCAGTCCGATGGCGTCGGACCACGCGGCGACGCGGTCGGCGGCACCGGGGAGTTCGAGCCAGGGGGTCAGGAAGCCAGGCGTCTGGGCGCCCTGGCCGGGAGCGACGAGTACGAGCACTCTCACACTCTCTCTTGTTGACGGCCGAAGCCGCCCGTGGGGACAAGGACGAATAACTCGGATGGCTTTTGTGGGCCCCCGACAAAAGGCTAGGGCTGGAACTCCCCGTCGGTGAGCCGCCCCAGGATCAGGGCGATCCGCAACGTGAAGGCGGATCGTACATCGGAGGGGGACCAGCCGGTGACGTCAGTCACACGTCGGAGCCGGTAGCGCACGGTGTTCGGGTGAACGAAGAGCATCCTCGCCGCGCCCTCCAGGCTGCTCGCCTGCTCCAGGTAGACACTCAGGGTCTCCAGCAGCGCCGAGCCCGCCTCCTCCAGCGGTCTGTAGATCTCCTCCACCAACTGCTCGCGCGCACTGGGATCACCCGCGATGGCGCGCTCCGGAAGCAGGTCGTCCGCCAGCACCGGCCGGGGCGCGTCCTGCCAGGCGGTGCACGCCTTGAGCCCGGCCGCGGCGGCCTGCGCGGACCGGGTCGCGGCCTGGAGGTCGTGCATGACCGGCCCCGCTACCACCGGTCCCGGCGCGAACGGCCCGATCAGCGATTTGGCCACGTTCAGCGGCTGCACCGAGCTGCCCCCGGCGATCACCACCAGGCGGTCCCCGAGCACGCCGGTGAGCACCTGGAGCTTGGCGTGCCGTGCGGCCCGCCGGATCGCCTCCACGGTCAGCTCGCTGTCCCCGTCCGGAGCGGTGCCGAGCACCACGCAGACGTGCTCCGGCGAGTTCCAGCCGAGCGCCGCCGCCCGGCTCACCGCCCCCTCGTCGGCCTCGCCGCTGAGTACCGCGTTCACCACCAGCGACTCCAGCCGGGCGTCCCAGGCACCGCGTGCCTCGGCGGCCTGGGCGTAGACCTGGGCGGTGGCGAAGGCGATCTCGCGGGCGTAGACCAGCAGCGCCTCGCGGAGCACGCGCTCGTCGCCGGGCGCGGCCACCTCGTCGATGGCGCTCTCCATGACCTCGATGGTGGTGCGCACCATCTCCACGGTCTGGCGCAGCGTGATCGCGCGGGTCAGCTCACGGGGCGCGGTGCCGAAGACGTCGGTCGAGATGGCCTGGGGCGCCTCGGGGTGCCGGAACCACTCGGTGAAGGCGGCGATGCCGGCCTGCGCCACGAGCCCGATCCAGGACCGGTTCTCCGGGGGCATGGCCCGGTACCACGGCAGGGTGTCGTCCATCCGCGCGATGGCCTGTGCGGCGAGAGTGCCGGAGGACTTCTCCAGCCGCCGCAGGGTCGCGGTGTGCGGGTGGACGGCGTGTACCGCGGGGTCGCTGTGGTGGGATTCGGGTTCGGGCACGTGGACAAGACTGCCTTATCGGGACGCGCGCATGTGCCGCCGGGTCCGTCTCACGCCTCGGCACCGGCCGGTACTTGCCTGCGGCACGGGCGCCGCGCGCACTACCGTGGGGGCGTGATCGAGGTACGGCGCGCCGCTGAGCGTTACCACGGAGGAGACCCGGAGGCGGGCATCGACTCCCGGCACGCCCTGTCCTTCGGGCCGCACTACGACCCCGCGAACCTGCGCTTCGGCGCGGTGATCGCCTGCAACGAGGAACGGCTCGCCCCCGGCGCCGGGTTCGACGAGCACCCCCACAGCCACACCGAGATCGTCACCTGGGTCGTCGAGGGCGAGCTGACCCACCGGGACTCGGCCGGCCACGAGAGCGTGGTCCGCCCCGGTGACGTACAGCACCTCAGCGCGGCCGCGGGCGTCCGGCACGTCGAGCGGAACGACGGCACGGTCCCGCTGACCTTCGTGCAGATGTGGCTGGCCCCGCTGAAGCCCGGCGGGGAGCCGTCGTACGAGGTGGTGCCGGGCATCGCCGACTCCACGCCGTACGCCCTGCCCGGCGCCGGCGCGATGCTGCACGTGCGTCGGCTGGCGGCGGGGGAGCGGACGGCGATGCCGGACGCCGCGCACCTCTACGTCCACGTGGTGCGCGGCGAGGCCGGCCTGGCGGGGGAGACGCTGGGCCCCGGCGACTCGGCCCGGATCACCGACGCCGAGGGGCTGGCGGCGGTGGGGGTGACGCCGGCGGAGCTGCTGGTGTGGGAGATGGGTCCCTAGGGGTCAGCCGACTTCCGTCAGCACCGCGTCCGTGAACACCGGCCACGCCTCGATCGCCCAGGGCCCGAAGGCGCGGTCGGTCAGGGCGACGGCGGCCACCCGGGCGTCCGGGTCGGTCCACAGGAAGGTGCCGGACTGGCCGAAGTGGCCGAAGGTGCGCGGGGAGGACGAACTTCCGGTCCAGTGCGGGGACTTGGCGCCCCGGATCTCGAAGCCGAGGCCCCAGTCGTTGGGGTTCTGGTGCCCGTATCCCGGTAGTACGCCCTTGGTACCCGGATACTGCACGGTCATCGCCTCCGCGACCGTCCTGGGATCCAGCAGGCGCGGTGCCTGGAGTTCCGCCGCGAAGCGCAGCAGGTCCGCCACCGTGGAGACGCCGTCCTTGGCGGGCGAGCCCTCCAGCGAGGTCGACGTCATGCCCAGCGGCTCCAGCACCGCCTGGCGCAGATACTCGGCGAAGGGAATGTCGGTGGCCTTGGCGATGTGATCGCCGAGCTGCTCGAACCCGGCGTTGGAGTACAGCCGCCGCTCGCCGGGCGCCGACATCGTGCGGTGCTCGTCGAAGGCCAGCCCGGAGGTGTGCGCCAGCAGATGGCGGACCGTGGCCCCGGGCGGCCCGGCGGGCTCGTCCAGCTCGACGGCACCCTCCTCGTACGCGACCAGCGCCGCGTAGGCGGCCAGCGGCTTGGTCACCGAGGCCAGCGGGAAGCGGTGGTCAACCGGGCCGTGCGTCCCCAGTACGGTCCCGTCGGCCCGTACCACCCCCGCGGCGGCGGTGGGGACGGGCCAGTTCTCGATCAGCGCCAGGCTCTGCAACGACATACCGGCGAGCCTATGCGGCTCACACCCGCAGCTCCATCAAGGGGTCCGGCTTCGGCTTGAACCCCAGCGCCTCGTACAGCGGGCGGGCGTCGGCGGAGGCGGTGAGCTGGATCTGCCGGGCGCCCCGCTCGCGGAACCAGGCCAGCAGCCCGTCCATGCACGCACGGGCGTACCCCCGGCGCCGGGTACCGGGATCGGTGGCCACGCTGAACACGAAGCCGACCACGCCCTGCGGATTGGACTCGCGCCCGATCCGGTACTCGGCCGTCCCCACGGCGAGCGCGGCCAGTGCCCCCGGCCGGTCCGGGTGGTCCACCACGAAGGCGGCGAAGGTCCCTTCCGGGTCGGCCAGCCGGGCGCGCAGGGCCGGCAGGGACTCCGCGTGCCAGGTCCCCGCGTCACCGCCCCCGGAGAGGGAGTCGAGCATCACCTGGCGCAGGCGCAGCACTTCCGGCGCGTCCCCGGGCAGCGCCCGGCGTACGAGAGTCATGCGCGGCACGCTAGCGTCCGGCTCCGGTTCCCGTCCTGGCCATTTCTGCCGGACACCGCTTGCTTGGAGTGCGCTCGAAGGTCATAGCGTTGAGGGCATGACGGTGATGCAGACCATGCAAGGGGTGGCGGCCGGCCAGGACATCTGTTCCGGTCCCCCGCCGCGCCATCCCCGGCCCGACGGGCAGGACCGGTACACGATCAGTGAGGTCGTCGCCTTCACCGGACTGACCGCGCACACCCTGCGCTGGTACGAGCGGATCGGCCTGATGCCGCACGTCGACCGCTCGCACACCGGCCAGCGCCGCTACACCAACCGCGACCTGGACTGGCTGGTCTTCGTCACCAAGCTGCGGCTCACCGGCATGCCGGTCGCCGACATGGTCCGGTACGCCGAGCTGGTGCGGCAGGGCGAGAGCACCTACGACGAGCGGCGCGAGCTGCTGGAGTCGACCCGCCGGGACGTGCTCGCCCGGATCGACGAGCTGCGCGACACGCTCGCCGTGCTCGACCTGAAGATCGGTTTTTACGCCACGGAGGGGACCCCCCGATGACCGACCGCACGATGCCGTCCGTACGCCTGGGCGAGACCGGTCCGGAGACCGGCGTGCAGGGCCTCGGCTGCATGGGCATGAGCTTCGGCTACGGCCCGGCCGACGCCGGGCAGTCGCGGGCCGCGCTGGAGCGCGCCTTCGACCTGGGCGTGACGCTGTACGACACGGCGGACGCCTACGGCGCCGGGGACAACGAGCGGTTCCTCGCCCCCTTCTTCAAGGCCCACCGCGACGAGGTGGTCATCGCCACCAAGTTCGCGCTGTCCATCCCGCCGGACGACCCGAGCAGGCGGATCATCCGCAACGACGCCCCCTACATCCGCCAGGCCGTCGAGGACAGCCTCGAGCGGCTCGACGTCGACGTGATCGACCTCTATTACATGCACCGCCGCGATGTGAACGTCCCCCTGGAGGAGACTGTCGGCGTCATGGCCGACCTGGTGCGCGAGGGCAAGGTCAAGCACCTGGGGCTGAGCGAGGTCACCGCGGGGGAACTGCGCACCGCGCACGCCGTCCACCCCATCGCCGCCGTGCAGTCCGAGTGGTCCCTGTTCAGCCGGGACATCGAGGCGCAGGTGGTCCCGGCCGCCCGCGAGCTGGGCGTCGGCCTGGTGCCCTACTCCCCGCTGGGCCGGGGCTTCCTCACCGGCGCCTTCACGGACGCCGCAAAGGAGCTGACCGAGGGCGACTTCCGCCGCTCCCAGCCGCGCTTCACCGGTGACAACGCGACCGCCAACGCGGCCCTGCTGGAGCCGGTGCGCCGGGTCGCCGAGGCGCACGGCGCGACCCTCGGCCAGGTCGCGCTGGCCTGGGTGCACCAGCGCGCGGCGGTGCACGGCCTCCCGGTGGTGCCGATCCCGGGCACCCGCAAGGCGGAGCGCGTCACCGAGAACGCCGGCGCCGCGCACCTGGTCCTCACCGAGGAGGAGCTGGCCCTGCTGGAGCCGGTCGCCGCCCGCGTCGCGGGGGACCGGTACGCCGACATGACGTTCACCTCGGCGGGCCGGGAGCGGTAGGAGTGTCTTGTCGATCAGGCCGGACGCCGCGAGCCCGGCCTGATCGACAGCCCCCAGCCACTACAGCTCCGTCAGCAGTTCGGCCTTCTTCGCGGAGAACTCCTCGTCGGTCACCAGACCGGCCTGGTGCAGCTCGCCCAGGTGGCGGATGCGCTCCGCGATGTCGGCCGGGTCCCGCCGGGGCGCGGCCGGGACCGCGGGGACGGCGCCTCTCGTCCGTACCGCCGCGAGGACGGCCGCCGCGAACGGCAGCGACTCGTGCACCTGCCCGTAGCCGAGCCCGAAGACGACGGTCGCCGCGTCCTGGTCCGGCGGTACCGGGTCGGCGGCGCCCGCGGGGTCGTTCGGCAGCAGCCGCAGATACCCCTCGAAAGCCTCCGGTGAGCGCCACTCCACCCCGCCGAGGTCCGCGACCGCGAACCTCTGGTCGCCCGCCTTCCACTTCGCCGACGACGCCCCCGTCCACGACCAGCGGAAACGCACCGAGGTCCCGTCGAAGGACGCCTTGCCGTCGTACGCCTTGAAGCGGAGCGGTGCTTCTGGGGCGCCGATCAGATACCGGTCGGCGGGACCGGACCCGGTCAGCGCGGCCTTCAGCTCGTCGGCGTAGTACTCGGCCAGCGTCTCCCGCTCGGCCGGCAGGACCAGCCGGTACGGGTCCAGGCCCTCGGGAAGCTGGCCGGCCGCGGCCTCCAGCAGCGGGTCGGCTCCGGCGCGCGGGTGAAGGCGCAGTACGACGGTGCCCCGTCTGCCCTCGGCCAGGCTCACGCCCTCCAGCGCGGCGAGCGGCACCCGGCGTTCACCGAGCGCCTGGAAGAGTTTCGGTGTGCGTATCCCCCGTTCGTACCGGATGAGCACGGAGTCTGAGTCGAACTCCCAGACGGCATGAAAACCCGCCAGTACGTCACCCATGCGGCTCATCGTATGCGGCACTTGTCCCTCCGTCGCCACCCGCGCGGACCGCACTTCCTGCTGTTTCTACGCGCGTCCCGCGGCGGGCGCGTCCGGCACGTCGGCCCGGCACGCCTCGTCCGCGCGGGCGCACGTCACCGAGCCGTACGCCCCCACGCCGACCGCGGCGAGGTTGCGCAGGCTGTCCGTGCCCGGCTGGAAATAACCGGCGTGGCCCTGCGCGTCGCGCGAGGACAGCACCCGCGCGCCGAAGGCGCGGGACACCGGGTCGGCGCCGTGCCCGAGCCCGCCGACCTCCAGATACGGCACGTCCTGCACCCAGTCGGTGGCGTCCCGCATCGCCCACACCCGCGCGGTGCGGTTCAGATGGGCGGCGCTGGCCGCCCGCATGCCGGGGCTCGCGGCCACCGCGATGTCGCTGACCCGGCGGGGCATGCCGGGGGCGGCGACCCCGCAGACCACCGAGCCGTAGCTGTGGCAGAACATCGACACCTCGGCCCGGCCGGGCAGCGCGCGCAGCAGCGCGTTCAGCCGGACGGCGCCGTCCACCGCGCGCATCGCGGTCGCCGCGTCCACCCCGAGCCCGGCCGGCGCGGTGTAGTCGGCCCAGGCGATCACGGCGGTACGGGTGGCGGGCGCGGCCTGCCGCTCGGCGGAGTACAGCGACTTGGCCATGCCGACCGGGGCGCTGTAGGGGCGGTAGGACTTCTCGAAGGTCAGCAGGTCGGTGTCGACACCGGGCACCACCACGGAGATCCGCTGGGCCCGGCGCAGGTCGCCGAAGACCTCGGCGATCCGGCCCGAATCCTCGGGGTCGAAGGCGAGGATGTGCCGCTCGGGCCGCATCAGCGCCTCGTACCGGTGCATCCGGCGGGCCGCGTCCTGCTGGCCGGCGGTACTGAGCCGGTTGTCGTGCACGCGGCGCGACTCCACGTCCCGCTCCCGCTCCAGCGCCACCCGGTTGGCCTCGTAGCGCAGCGACACGGGGGCGCCGTTCATGTTGCCGACCGCCAGCGGGTAGCGCGTCGCCAGGTCGTGGCGGTCGTACGGGGTGAGCGAGCCGAAGAAGCGGGCCAGCTTCGCCGGGGCGGTCTTCGCCGGGTCCGGCAGGGGCTTGCCGTGCACGCTGTCGCGCACCCACGCGGACAGGGACGACCGCAGCGCGGTCGACTCACGGTGGGTGTGCTGCGCCGTCCAGCCGGTGGTCGCGAGCGGAGCCGACGTCCCGTTCCAGGGGGGTGCGACTCACGGCTGTGGCGAGGTCCTCCAAGGCCCGTTTCTGCAGTTCCGCCTCGCGCCGCACGACGGGGCTCCCGTTGCCGGCGGCGGTGTCCTGCCACGCCCGGAGCGCCTCCTCCACGCGTCCCCAGTCCGGATTCCTGTGCTCGCGCACGGCGGCCGCCGCCTTCGCGGTGTCCGTCTCCAGAGCCTCGGCGAACCGCTCCGCCTCGGGGACGGAACGGCCGTCGGCCCGCGGGACGTGGCTCTCCATGAGCATCGCTGCCCGGCCGAACCCCTTGAGCGCGTCCTGCGCCTCCTCCGCCTCGCGCGACGTCAGACCCCTGGGGCGGATCGGCTCCCGCCTTGCCCGGTCGTACGCCTCCTGCCAGGCGGCATGTGCCTCCCTGCTCCCCAGCAGTGCCCGGCGCATGTCGGCGTGATGCTCCCTGCTCGGTTCGGCGTAGTCGCGGAGCACCGCGGCCGCGTAGCGGCCGTTGGCGGCGAGCCAGTCCGCGAGCCTGCCCGGCAGCCGGGGTGTCTCCCATGCGGGGAACAGCACGTACGCCAGCATCGCCAGGGCCCCGCCGAGCAGGGTGAGCACCACCCGCTCCGGGACCGTCTGCTCCCACGCCTGGCCGCCCATGCCGAGCAGGAAGACCACGTACGCGGCGGTGAAGCACTGGGTGTACGCGTAACCGGTGCGGTTCAGCATGTACGACAGGCCCGCCGCGACCACCGTCAGAGCGCCGGACACGTACGGGTCCGGGTCCAGGGCCCGTACCACGCCGGTGGCGAGCGCGACCCCCGCCAGGGTCCCGGCGAGACGGGCCACCGCACGCGCGTACGTCCGGTGGAAGTCCGGCCGCATCACCATCACCGAGGCGAGGGGCGCCCAGTATCCGTGGCCCAGGGGCAGCCGGGCGGCGATCAGATAGCCGAGCGTGGCCACCGCCGCCAGGCGGACGGCGTGCCGGAACACGGGCGAGTCCGGGCGGAGCTCGCGGCGGACCGCCCGGACCACTACCGGGACCAGCCGCAGCATCGTCGGGCGCATCAGGAACTCGGCGTGGGCGGGGCCGCGCGGCGTCGGCGTCCTCCCGGGCGGGCAGCCGCTCCCCGCGATCTCCAACGCCTCGCCGAGCAGTTCCACCAGCCGCTCGGCGGCCTGCCGCGCGGGGCCCTCCAGCACCTCGTGCTCCTCGTCGACGCGCAGGACGTCCAGGCTCTCGGGCCGCACCTCGGCGGGAGTGCCGTGCCGGATCGAACGGGCGGCCGCATCCAGGACGTCGGCGGCCGCGTCGAGCAACTCCCGCGCGCGGTCCCGCCCGGGTCCCTCCGCCGGGGCGCCCACGGCCGGGTCGGCGAGCGCCGCGATCACCGGGCGAATGCGTTCGGCGAGTCCCCGGGGGCCGTGCAGGGCAGGGGGACGGGTGCGGGCCTGCGACGGCGTCACGGCGGCCGCGTCCCGTGCCGTCATCAACGGCTCCGGGTCGAACGGGGCGGTCGGATCGTGCCGCAACCGGCGGGCGTAGTCAGCCACGGCGGCAAGGGCGTCGGCGAGCGCGTCACGATGCGCTCCCCAGCGCCGGATCGGGAACAGCAGGATCAGCACGGCCTGGATCACGCCCCCGAGTGCGATGATCCCGGCGTGCTCCAGAGCCCGCCCGACGCTCGTGGGCAAGGTGATGGTCACCAGCATGCTGCCCACGGTCGTCGCCGCGACGATCCCGGCGGTCGATCCGACGGCCCACGCCATCCCCGCGGCGAAGGCCCACACGGCCAGCAGCGGGAGGAACGTCACGAGCCGCCCCGCCGCCAGGTAGCCCACGAAGGTGCTGAGCGCCAGAGCCGCGCCCGTGCCCAGCGCGACCACCTTGCGCGGACGCCAGCTCCGCTGGAAGGTGGCCCCACCCGCGGAGTAGGCGCCGAGGGCGGCGGACGCGGCATACGCGGGGGAGGCCAGCCACAGCGTCGCTCCGACGACGATCGCCAGCCCGGCGGCCGCGCGCAGCGCGAGCAGGGGCTCCAGCCGCGTCTCCTCGACCTGGAGCCCGGACCGCACGACCTCACCGAAGGCCTGCCGCCACGTCACGGTCGACCGCCTGGCCGGAACGCCCTGCCGGGTCGCTTCGGCGTCGTCGAGGTGCGGCAGCCGTCGGGCAAGGAAGCCTCCCACGCGGTCCGTTCACCCGCCGGCGACCGCAGCCGCCGGACCGGGTGCTGCTACGGCGGACACTGCTGACCGTCCGCCGTCCGGGTCCCCGTCGGCCGCCTGGGCGAAACGACCACGCACCGGCCGTTCAGCGGAGCCGCCCCCGCTTCACCGTCTGCCGCGCGGTTCCCGGCACGATCGGGTAGTCAGGAACGATGGACAAGGACGGGACCGACCCCTTCGTGCATGTCCGGGGCGCCGGTGAGAACAACCTGCGGGACATCGATGTGGACGTTCCGCGGGACGCGATGGTCGCCTTCACCGGCGTCTCCGGTTCGGGCAAGTCCTCGCTCGCGTTCGGCACGCTCTACGCGGAGGCCCAGCGGCGCTACTTCGAGTCCGTGGCACCGTACGCCCGAAGGCTGTTGCAGCAGGTCGGCGCACCGCACGTGCAGGACATCACCGGACTGCCACCGGCCGTGGCCCTGCAGCAGCGCCGCGGGTCGCCCAGCTCGCGCTCGACGGTCGGCACCCTCACCACCCTGTCCAATCTGCTGCGCATGCTGTACTCCCGCGCCGGCACCTATCCGCCCAGGGCCGCACGGCTGGATGCCGAGGCGTTCTCACCCAACACCCCGGCCGGCGCCTGCCCGGAGTGCCACGGACTGGGTGTGGTGCACGACGTCGCCGAGGACCTGCTCGTCCCGGACCCCTCGCTGAGCATCCGCGAGGGAGCGATCGCCGCCTGGCCGGGTGCCTGGCAGGGCGCCAACCTGCGCAGTGTCGTGAACGGCCTGGGGATCGACATCGACCGGCCGTGGCGCAGGCTCAGGAAGAAGGACCGGGACTGGCTGCTGTACACGGACGAACAGCCGTCCGTGTACATCGAGCCGGAGGAGGACCGCGTCGACTACGGCTACCAGGGCAAGTTCTGGAGCGCCCGCAAGCACGTCATGCACGTTCTCGCCGACTCCAAGAGCGAGAAGATGCGCGAACGGGCGCTCCGGTTCGTCAGGAGCGTGCCCTGCCCCGAGTGCCACGGCAGCGGACTGCGGCCCGAGGCACTCGCCGTGACCTTCGCCGGACGTTCCATCGCCGAGCTCAACGCCATGCCGCTCACCGAGGTCGTGGCGCTGCTCCGGCCCGTCGCGGGGCGGTCCGAGGCCGACGCCACCACCTCGACCGCCCGGTCCGGGGAGACGACCGAGGTCGCGGTCCGGATCTGCGGCGACCTGGTCGCGCGTATCGACGTACTGCTCGGCCTGGGCCTCGGATATCTCAGCCTCGGGCGCCGCTCGACGACCCTGTCGCCCGGCGAGGCGCAGCGCCTGCGGATCGCCACCCAGCTCCGCTCGGGGCTGTTCGGCGTCGTCTACGTCCTCGACGAACCCTCCGCGGGCCTGCACCCGGCTGACGCGGAGCCGCTGCTGGACGCGCTGGACCGGCTCAAGGCGACGGGCAACTCGCTGTTCGTCGTGGAGCACGACATGGACGTCGTACGGCGGGCGGACTGGGTGGTCGACATCGGCCCCGGTGCGGGAGAGGGCGGCGGGCGCGTGCTGTACAGCGGCCCGGTCGCCGGTCTGGAGCGGGTCGGGGAGTCGGCCACGAGCCAGTACCTGTTCGGGCGCGCCCAGCCGCTCGATCACCGCTCACGCGCCCCGCACGGCTGGCTGCACCTGCGCGGCGTCTCCCGGCACAATCTGCGCGACGTGTCCGTCGACGTACCGCTGTGCGTACTGACGGCGGTGACGGGCGTGTCCGGTTCCGGAAAGTCGACGCTGGTGACGCAGGTGCTCGCCGAAGTCGTCCGCGGCCACCTCGGACTCGCACCCGGGGAACCCGACGAGGCGCTGCTGGAGGTCGACGTCCAGGACGCGTCGGGGGTCGAGTCGTTCGACCGGCTGGTCCTGGTCGACCAACGGCCCATCGGCCGGACTCCCCGGTCCAACCTGGCCACGTACACGGGGATGTTCGACGCCGTGCGCAAGCTGTACGCGGCGACGGACGAGGCGAGGGCGCGCGGGTACTCGGCCGGGCGGTTCTCCTTCAACGTGCCCGAAGGGCGGTGCGAGACCTGCCAGGGCGAGGGGTTCGTCGCGGTGGAACTGCTCTTCCTGCCCGGCACCTACGCCCCCTGCCCCGCCTGCCACGGGGCCCGGTACAACGCCGAAACGCTGGAAGTCACCTACCGCGGCAAGAACATCGCCGAAGTACTGGCGCTGTCCGTCGACGCCGCCGCCGACTTCCTGGCCGCCGTCCCGGCCGCCTCGCGCAGCCTGGAGACGCTGCGCGAGGTGGGACTGGGGTACCTGCGGCTGGGCCAGCCGGCGACGGAACTCAGTGGTGGTGAGGCGCAACGCATCAAACTGGCCACCGAACTGCAGCGAGCCCGGCGCGGGCACGCGCTATACCTGCTCGACGAGCCGACGGCGGGGCTGCACCCCGCGGACATCGCCCTGCTGCTGCGGCAGCTCCACCGGCTCGTCGACGCCGGCAACACGGTCGTCGTCGTCGAGCACGACCTGGCCACGATCGCCACCGCCGACTGGGTCATCGACCTCGGCCCGGGCGGCGGCGACGCGGGCGGGCGGGTGGTCGCGGCGGGACCGCCGGCCAAGGTGGCGAAGGCCCGCCGCAGCGCCACCGCGCCCTACCTCGCGGCCCGGCTCGCGCGCTCCTGACGACGGTACGAGCTGGGTACCGGCCAGGGCGAGTCCGGCGACATGCACCGGGGCGCGACTGCTACAGCAGCCGGTCGAAAACCGCGGTCACGCCCTCCCAGTGGCTGGTCTGCGGGTTCTTGACGTCCGGATAGAGGATTTTGAACGTCTCGGCGAGGGCGACGCTGAGACCGCCGATGATCTCGGGGTAGCGCTCTTCGGTCTCCTGAGTGGGTGCTCTGTCGAGGGGAGGGTGTGAGGCGAGCTGTTCCAGGATCGGCTTCAGCTCGACCTCCTCGTCGAGCCGCCGGAACCGGTGGATGCTCTCCTGGAGGCCCTTGGTGATCGGCAGGTCCCACGGTTCGACGGTGTCCCTGCCATTGGCCTTGGCCGCCGCCTGGCCGATGACCAGGAGGTCGTAGAGCTTGTCGTCGACGAAGTCGCTGTACCGCTTCAGGTCGCTCTTGTCGACGTCGAGGCTTGCGGCGGCGCGGAAGAACCTCTCGAACTTCGACACACCCATCACGGTCATGCCTCTCGCCTCCTCACCGGGAATGGACGGCGTGGTTCGCTCCCGCCCGTGCCGCCATCGGCTGTTACCCGGTCGAGATTCGCAGAGCCCCCTGCGGAGCGCCTCCGCACCCCAGGCCGAAAAGGAACAGCCCGTCCCACCCTGGCAGAGCAGCATGCAGGCGGCACTTGTGCTCGGAGGGCTAGCGGGCCCGCTGCCTTTCCCCCCGCGGGGAGCAGGCAGGGCGCGGTCGACATCCGGAGCATGGACATGTGGCCCCGGCCCCTCACACCCCCACCGCAAAGCTTGAGAAAAAGGACGGCTCATGGACTACAACACCTTCCTGGACACCATCACCCAGCGCGCCCCCGTCCCCCCGGAAAAGGTGGAACCCCTCACGCGCGCCACCCTGGAAACCCTGGCCGAGCGGCTCACCAGAGGTGAGGCGCACGACCTCGCGTCCGAACTGCCCAAGCCGCTGAAGGAACAGTTGGTCTCTCCCACTCCGGAGGCCCAGCGTTTCGGACTGGACGAGTTCATCAACCGGGTGAGCAGCCGAGCGGGGGTGAGCCCCAAAGAGGCCCGCGAGGGCATACGGGCGGAGCTGACCACCCTGAGGGACGCGGTCAGTGAGGGCGAGTTCCGCGACGTGATGTCCCAGCTGCCCAAGGAGTTCGAGGAGCTCGTGGGCGTGCCGGGCTAGAGACGAACGTCGCGGACCCGGACAGGCATGAATGGCCGGAGGATCGCATGACAGAACCGACAGGGCCCTCAGCCGGCGCACCCGTGGACGTCGAGGGCGAGGAGCAGCGGCCGTTCTCCGAGCATCCGGCCATGGCCAGGGCCTATCCCGGCGGCAGGATGACCGTGGGTGCCATCACGCCCCTGGAGGGCTTCGACGGGCCCGTGCCGTCCCTGGCCGGGCACATGGAGCGGATCCAGCAGGCCGAGCGGGCCGGCTTCGCCTCGGTGTGGGTCCGGGACGTGCCGCTGCTGGACCCCAGCTTCGGGGACACCGGGCAGGTCTTCGATCCGTGGGTGTACCTGGGGCAGCTCACCGCCCGCACCACCTCGATCACACTCGGCACCGCCAGCATCGTCATGCCGCTGCGGCACCCGTTGCACACCGCGAAGGCGGCCGCCTCGGTGGACCAGTTGTCCGGCGGACGGCTCCTGCTGGGGGTGGCCACCGGGGACCGGCCCGTGGAGTTCCCGGCCTTCGGGCAGGACCTGGAAGGCCGGGCCGCGAGATTCCGGCAGTCGCTGGCGTACTTCCGTGCCGTCCTGGAGCACCGTTTCCCGCGCGTGGACTCGCCGCTCGGCCGGATGGCAGGCACCGATCTCCTGCCCAAGCCGGTGTACCAGCGGATTCCCGTACTGATGACGGGACACGGCAGGCAGGACGTCCGGTGGATCGCCGACCACACGGACGGCTGGCTGTACTACACCCCTCCGCTGCAGCAGCAGGCCGCGAACATCGCGCTGTGGCGGGAGCTGACCCAGGATGACGGCGGTGCGTTCAAGCCGTACGCGCAGGCCACCTATCTGGACCTGACCGAGGACCCGCTGGCCCTGCCCCGGCCCATCCACCAGGGGTTCTCGGTGGGCCGGGTGTCGCTCCTGGGGATGATGCGGACGTGGCAGGAGATCGGCGTCGACCAGCTGATGATCAACTTCAAGCACAGCCGCCGCCCGGTCGCCGACGTGATCGACGAACTGGCCGAGCACGTGCTGCCGCACTTCCCGCCCGGGCGCGTCGGGGC
>NZ_WWKH01000804.1:0-2510 GCF_009865595.1 Streptomyces sp. SID1328
ACTGCCAACTGACCATGTAGGACACGGTCTTAGACATCGTTTCATTTGGTGAGTCGTCGGTAGTTGATGAGGCTGGTGGCGATGGCTGTGACCGCGAGGAAGTGCTCGGGTTTCCGTTCGTAGCGCCGGTGCAGGCGGCGGCTGCCGGCAAGCCAGGACATGGTCCGCTCGACCACCCAGCGGTGTCGGCCCAGTCGCTGCGAAGAGTCGGTACCGCGGCGCGCGATGCGGGGTGTGATGCCGTGTTCCCGGAGCCATCGCCGCAGGTGGGGGTAGTCGTAGCCCTTGTCCCCGTGGAGTTTCCCAGGCCGCCGCGGGCGGGGACCGCGTCGGTTGCGCACCGGCGGGATCGAGGCGATCAGGGGCTGCAGCGCGAGGCTGTCGTGCGTGTTAGCAGCTGAGACGGCGACGGCGACGGGCAGGCCGTTGCGGTCCACGACCAGGTGGATTTTCGATCCGCTCTTGCCTCGATCGGTCGGATTCGGTCCGGTCAGCTCCCCCCTTTGAGTGCACGGATGCTGACGGAGTCGACGGCGAAGCGCGACCAGTCCAGCTCGCCCCGCGCTCCGAGTTCGTCGAGGATGACGCGGTGCAGTCGGGCCCAGACCCGGGCCTGGCTCCAGCGGGCGAAGCGCCGGTAGACCGTGGGCCAGGCCGGCCCGAAGACCGGTGGCACCTGCCGCCATGAGCACCCCGACGGGCCACGAACACGATCGCTGCCAAACACTCGCGGTCCCCGGCCCGCCGTCGACCACCACCCTGTGGCCGTATGACCACCGTCTCCGGCACCACCCGCCGGAACAACTCCCACAACTCATCCGGCACCAGGCGCTCAGCAAGGCTCGTCATACCAACACGGACCTGGCCCCCCTGACAGATGGGCGGTTGCATTTGCCTGTTCTGATGTGCCCGGCTGCAGGCCGAGGTGTCCCTCGGAGGAAGCGTGCAGTTCAATGTCCTGCAAGTCCGCGGGCGGCCCCTCTCCCCCGTGCCAGGGCAGGCATTCCTGGTTCGGGACAACGCAGCAGCGGGGCGAGCTGGTCGGGCAGCCTGGACGAGGTCACCCCTGAGCAGCCGCCGCGCCGCTCGCGGCGAGCGCAAGGACTACGCCTGCCCGCGTGAACCGGTCCCGGACGGGGGCCAGGCCGATGTGTTCGAGGCGATCCACACGCCCACCCGCACGACCGTCGCGCCGAAGAATCCGCACAGCAAGTACCCGGCGGGCGCGGAGGCCGGGCTCGACCACCCCGCATCCCGGCTCCCTTCTCCCGGCTGGTGCGACCGGCCGCGACTGCATAGCGTGATCACATGACCACAGAAATGACCCAGCCCGCTCTCGACGACCGGCGATGGAAAGCGCTCGCGGTCTGTCTGACCGCGGGATTCATCTCGCTGCTCGACGTCTCGATCGTGAACGTGGCGCTGCCTTCCATGGAGCGCGGACTCGGTGCCTCCGAAGCCACCCAGTCCTGGGTGGTGTCCGGGTACGCCCTCGCTTTCGGGCTCGCGCTGGCACCGGCCGGGCGACTGGGTGACCTACGGGGCCGCCGCCAGGCATTGTTGTTCGGCCTCGCCGTGTTCACGGCCGCGTCGGTGGCGTGCGGCCTCGCCGCCGGCCCCACCTGGCTGGTGGTGTGCCGGCTGGTCCAGGGTGCGGCCGCCGGTGTGGTCGCACCGCAGACCTCCGGGCTGATCCAGCAGATGTTCCAGGGTGCCGAGCGAGCCCGGGCGTTCGGCTTTCACGGCAGCGTCGTCGCCGTGTCCACCGCGGTGGGCCCGCTGGCGGGCGGACTGCTGATCCACGCGTTCGGCACGGCCGACGGATGGCGCTGGGTGTTCTTCGTCAACGTGCCGATCGGGGTGGCGGCCCTGGTCGCGGGGAACCGGCTGCTGCCCCGCTTCCCGGTGCCGGACATCCGACGGGAGAAGTTCGACCCGTTCGGCGTCCTGTTGCTCGGCACGGGCGTCCTCGCGCTGCTGCTGCCCCTGGTGCAGGAGCAGCAGTGGCAGGGCCGGGCCAAGTGGCTGCTGATTCCGGTGGCCGCACTGCTGCTCGGCGCCTTCTGGGCCTGGGAGAGGGCCCAGGGACGCCAGGGGAAGGCACCGCTGGTCGACCTCGGGCTGTTCTCCCTGCGTTCCTTCACGCTCGGCGCTCTGATCAGCCTCATGTTCTTCGCCGGGCTGACCACCATCTTCTTCGTCCTGTCACTGTTCCTGCAGAACACCGCGGGATACAGCGCGCTCGCCGCGGGTGTGACGATCCTGCCCTTCGCGGCCGCTTCGGCGGTCGGCGCTGCCATCGGAGGACGGCTGGTGATGCGCTACGGCCGCAGCCTGGTCGTCATCGGCCTGAGCGGGGTTGCTCTCGGATTGCTCGGTGTCGTCGTCGCCGTTCAGCTGGTGCCCGGGGACGGCGTGGGCTGGGCCATGGTGCTGCCGCTGGTCATCGGGGGAATCGGGTCCGGACTCACAGTCTCGCCCAACACGACCCTCACGCTCACGCTCGTGCC
>NZ_WWKH01000805.1:0-2638 GCF_009865595.1 Streptomyces sp. SID1328
TACGGCCGATGGACTCGACCTTGGCGAGACCGGGGTTCTCCTGCGCGGTCCGCAGGATCTCCTCCTTGAGCCCGCCGCTGCCGCTGTACGGGCGGAACACGCCCTGGGCGGCGGCCGCGAGGCGCTTGTTCGCGCCGCTCGGCAGGGCGTGCTCGGTGAGGCGGACGCCCTGTTCTTTCAGGCCGCGGGCCTGCCGGTCGGTGAGGTAGGCCTCGACGGCGGTCCGGCCGCTCGCCCCCACCCGCTCCCCCAGCTCATGGGCGTCCTGGCCCGCCCTGAGCAGCAGGGGCACCTGGGCGCGGGTGACCTCGGCCCGGAAGACCTTGACCTCGTCGCCGCTGCCGGCGGGCGCGCTCTCCCGCGCCTGGGCGACGGGCGTGAGGCAGGCCGCCCCGGCCAGCAGCGCCCCGACGGCGAGGACCGCTCTGGCCGCGGGTCTGGCTGTGGGCCGGGCTGCGGGTCTCACTGGGTGTCTCATGAACCCCCCTCGCGGTGGTCCGCCACAGCGGCGAACAGGTTGCCAGGCTCATGTCACTGCATGATCGAGTCAAGAGCGCCCCAAGGACACGCGAAACGCCGGTGCCGACCACCCGAACGGGCGGCGGCACCGGCGTCTGTGCGGCGTTTTCCCTGCCTTGGCGCCTTGGGGATCAGCCCGCGAGGTTGTCCGCCAGCTCCTCGGAAAGGTTGGCCTCGGTGCTCGGGATACCGAGGTCGGAGGCGCGCTTGTCGGCCATCGCCAGCAGCCGGCGGATACGGCCGGCCACCGCGTCCTTGGTCAGCGGCGGGTCGGCCAGCGCGCCCAGCTCCTCCAGGGACGCCTGCTTGTGCTCCATGCGCAGCCGGCCCGCGGCGGCGAGGTGCTCGGGCACTTCCTCGCCCAGGATCTCCAGCGCCCGCTGCACCCGCGCCCCGGCGGCGACGGCGGCCCGCGCCGAACGGCGCAGGTTGGCGTCGTCGAAGTTGGCGAGCCGGTTGGCGGTCGCGCGGACCTCGCGCCGCATCCGGCGCTCCTCCCAGGCCAGCACCGACTCGTGCGCACCGAGCCGGGTGAGCAGGGCGCCGATGGCGTCGCCGTCGCGGACCACGACCCGGTCCACGCCCCGCACCTCGCGGGCCTTCGCGGCGATCGACAGCCTGCGGGCCGCGCCGACCAGCGCGAGCGCGGCCTCGGGGCCGGGGCAGGTGACCTCCAGCGAGGAGGACCGGCCGGGCTCGGTGAGCGAACCGTGCGCCAGGAAGGCGCCGCGCCAGGCGGCCTCGGCGTCACAGGTGGCGCCGGAGACGACCTGCGGGGGCAGGCCCCGGATCGGGCGGCCCCGGCCGTCCACGAGCCCGGTCTGCCGGGCCAGCTGGTCGCCGCCCGCCACAACCCGCACCACGTAGCGCGAGCCGCGCCGCAGGCCGCCGGGCGCCATCACGATCAGCTCGGAACTGTGGCCGAAGATCTCCAGGATGTCCCGCTTGAGGCGCCGGGCTGCCATCGCGGTGTCCAGTTCCGCCTCGATCACAATGCGCCCGCTCACCAGGTGGAGGCCGCCGGCGAACCGCAGAATGGCGGAGACCTCCGCCTTTCTGCAGCAGGTCCGGGTGACGGGAAGCCGGGAGATCTCATCCTTCACCGCTGCCGTCATCGCCATGGGCCGATCCTTCCATGCATCCGAAAAATACGGTCGTACGCGGCGGCCAGCAGCTCCGGATCGTGCCGGGGAGTTCCGTCGGTCCGGGCCACCGGCGCCAGCTCGACCGCGGCTCCCAGCCGCTTGGCGGCCTCGGTGAGCGAATCGCGGTCGGGCACGGCCGCCTCGTCGGCCAGCACCACGTCCAGGGCGAGTTTAGGGGCGTGTCGCCCCAAAACCTCCAAATGACGCTGCGGTGAGAAGCCCTCGGTTTCGCCGGGTTGCGGGGCGAGGTTCAGCGGGAGGACCCGGCGCGCCTTGGTCTGGGTGAGCGCGTCGAGCAGTTCGGGCACGAGGAGGTGCGGGATGACAGAGGAGAACCAGGAGCCCGGCCCGAGCACCACCCAGTCCGCGTCGAGTACCGCTTCCACCGCCTCGGGGACGGCCGGCGGGTCGGAGGGCACCACGTGCACCGACTGCACCTCACCCGGCGTCAGCGCGACCGTCGCCTGTCCCCGCACGGTGTCCACGTCGTCCGGCCGGTCCGGATCGTGTCCCTTGACCAGGGCCTGCAGCTCCAGCGGCACCGCCGACATGGGCAGCACCCGGCCGTGTGCCCCGAGCAGCCTGCCGACCAGGTCGAGCGCCATCACATGGTCGCCGAGCTGCTCCCACAGGGCGACGATGAGCACATTCCCGACCGCGTGGTCGTGCAGGTCGCCCTGGGACTGAAAGCGGTGCTGGATGACCCGGGCCCAGGTCTGGCCCCACTCGTCGTCCCCGCACAGCGCGGCCAGCGCCTTGCGGAGGTCGCCGGGGGGCAGCACGCCCAGCTCGTCACGGAGACGTCCGCTGGAGCCGCCGTCGTCGGCGACGGTGACCACGGCGGTGAGGTCACCGGTGATCCGCCGCAGCGCGGCGAGCGAGGCGGACAGGCCCATGCCGCCGCCGAGCGCGACCACCTTGGGCTGGGCGCCGCGTCTGCGGGGCCGCGCGCCCCGCACCTCGACGGGGCGGGC
>NZ_WWKH01000806.1:0-1558 GCF_009865595.1 Streptomyces sp. SID1328
GGCGGCCCCCTCGCCGCCGGTCCCGGCGGCGGGCAGGCGTCCTGGGCGCAGCAGGTGCACCAGTTGGCCGGGGCGGGCGAGGAGCAGCCCGTGGCGCCGTGGAAGCCGCCGGTGGAGGACCCGTTCCTCGCGGCGGCCCGGCGCCAGGCGGAGGCCCGCCCGGCCGGACTCGGCAAGCGCTTCGCCGCCCGCCTGATCGACAACGTCTTCATCGGCGCCGTCACGGCAGCCGCAGCCGTACCCCTGGGCGTCCGCGCCGTCGACCACACGCAGAGCAAGATCGAGGCGGCCCGGCTGTCCGGCCGTACCGTCACCGTCTGGCTGCTCGACGGCACCACCGGCGTCTCGCTCGCCCTCGTCCTCGGCGTCCTGCTGGTCTTCGGCGTGGTGTACGAGGTGCTGCCGACCGCCCGCTGGGGCCGCACCCTGGGCAAGCGGCTGTGCGGCATCCAGGTGCGGGACATCGAGGGGCACCAGCCCCCGTCCTTCGGGGCCGCGCTGCGCCGCTGGCTGGTCTACAGCCTGCCCGGCGTCCTCGTCATCGGCGTGATCGGTGTGCTGTGGGGGCTGTTCGACCGACCGTGGCGCCAGTGCTGGCACGACAAGGCGGCGCACACCTTCGTGGCCGAATAGGGTCCCCCGTACGGCCGCCCGCCGGGTGCGGCGGCCCGGCGTTCGCGGTCGACTCGGTGCCATGAGCAGTGAACCGCCTCCCGGGTCCGGACCGCAGCCCCCCGACGACGACCCGCTGAGGAAGCGGCCCCCGTCGGACCCGGGGCAGGGGCCGGGTTCGCCGTACGACCGCCCGTACGGCGCCCAGCAGCCCCCGCCGCCCGGCGGCGAGCCCCCGCCCCGGGGCGGGGGCCCCTACGGGTCGGGTGGCCCTTACGAGGGCGGTCCTCAGGGCCCCGGCGGTCCCTACGGGGGAGGCGGCCCCTACGGGGGAGGCGGCCCCTACGGAGACAGCCCCTACGGGGGCGGTCCCGGCCGCCCCGGCGACCCCCTCGCCGGCATGCCGCCGCTCGCGGACAGCGGCAAACGCACCGTCGCCCGCATCATCGACATGATCATCGTCGGTATCGCCGTCTGGCTGCTGACCTGGGCCTTCGGGGTGCACCAGTACGACGTGAACGGCGACCGGATGGAGGTCGGCAAGTCGCTCGGCCAGTCCATCATCGCCGCCGTGCTGTACGTCGCCTACGACACCATCCTGATCGCCCGCACCGGACAGACGCTCGGCATGCGCTGGCTCAAGATGCGGGTGGCCAACCTGCACGACGGCGCCACCCCCTCCCGGCAGTCCTCGCTGATCCGGGCACTGGTGCTGTGGCTGCCGTTCGCCTTCTGCTGCGCCTGCGTCTGGACCGCGATCTGCGGCGGCTGGAGCTACTTCGACCGCCCGTACAAGCAGGGCCTGCACGACAAGGCGGCGAAGACCGTGGTGGTCGCCACCACCTGACCGGGCCGGGACGCGGCGCGCCGGAGCGGCGGGCGGGGGAGGAGCCCCCGGCCCGCCGCTCCGGCGTGTGGTCTCGGCGGGCGGCCGCTGTCAGGACGC
>NZ_WWKH01000807.1:0-908 GCF_009865595.1 Streptomyces sp. SID1328
GGCAGACGGGAATTGTCAGACAGGGCCTAGGGGACCGGCGAAGCCTGCGGGTGCCCTTCCCTCCTGGGCGTGCCATCGTTTCAAGAGTGGCCGGTCCGGGGTACCCGACCGCTCCGCACGCGTCGTCTGCGAAGGGCGGAAACGATGACCAGCGGCTACGTCGGCCCTGAGGGCGACCCCTTCGGGGAGTTCTTCTCCCGCTTCTTCGGCGGCTCCGGAAATCCGGGCCAGCCCGGCGGCCCCCGCCAGATAGACATCGGCCGCCTGCTGAGCCAGCCCGCGCGCGAGCTGGTCAAGGGGGCCGCGCAGTACGCGGCGGAGCACGGCAGCCGGGATCTTGACACCCAGCACCTGCTGCGCGCCGCCCTGTCCAGCGAGCCCACCCGCAGTCTGCTCAGCCGGTCCGGGGCGAACCCGGACTCGATGGCCACCGAGATCGACGGCCGCGCCGGACCCGTGCAGCACCAGCCGGGCACAGTGCCGCCGACCGCGCTGTCCCTGACCCCGGCCGTGAAGCGGGCGCTGATGGAGGCGCACGAGATGGCACGGGCCAGCGGCGCCGGGTACATCGGCCCCGAGCACGTGCTGAGCGCCCTCGCCATGAACCCGGACTCGGCCGCCGGGCACATCCTGCACGCGGCCCGGTTCAAGGCGGAAGCGGCTCCGCCCGAGGCGCCGGACACCGCGCAGGGCCGCCAGGACCGCCCCCGGCCCACGACCACGCCGACACTGGACAAGTACGGGCGCGATCTGACCGAGCTGGCCCGCGAGAACCGCATCGACCCGGTGATCGGCCGGGAGAAGGAGATCGAGCAGACCATCGAGGTGCTGTCCCGGCGCGGCAAGAACAACCCGGTGCTGATCGGTGACGCGGGCGTCGGCAAGACCGCCGTGGTCGAGGGGCTGGC
>NZ_WWKH01000808.1:0-2308 GCF_009865595.1 Streptomyces sp. SID1328
GCAGGCCCAGCCACATGTACGCCTGGCCCGGATCGCTGAACAGCCAGGCGGCGCCCTGGCCCGGCTTGTCCAGCATCCCCGCCAGAATCCAGGCGCTGGTCGCCGCGAGCAGCCACACCAGCACATCGCTGCTGGAACCACGCGCCGCCCGCCACAGCAGGCCTTCGATGGCCAGCACCAGGTGCACGAACAGGATGGCCAGGACGCCCCAGCGGCCACAGGTGATCGCCACGGCAGAGCTGCCCACGCCGATCAGTACCGCCCACAGCCAGGTGTGCGTGAGGGTGCGGTGCCCGCCCGTGCGGCGCGCGTCGCCCGGCTTCCGGGTGGCCTTGTAGACGGCGTACGACAGCTTGTCGACGATCTCGCAGATCCAGCGGGACACCGGTCCGAAGGCCCGCGAGATGGTGGCCGCCTTGTGGTCCAGGTCGGGGGCGAGCGCGGCACCCGCACAGACCAGGGAACCCACCAGCAGGACCGGCCAGGGCATCGGGTACCCGAAGGCGGCGGCCGCCGCTCCGACACCGAGCCAGGCCGCGGCCCCCGACAGTGAGTGTGCTGGTCCCATCATGGCCGCGTCCCGCCCCATTCGTCGTGTGCCGCTGTCCAGTTGACCTGCGGTGCTGATGATCCGTCGGCGACACAGCGTAGCCTCCATGATCTTGACGCCCGCAGCCGATTCCCCGGTTGACGCCATGGGCAGGCAAGATGGGGGCGTGACCCTCATCGATCAGCTCCCGCGGACCGCCGACCCCGACGCCCTGTACGAAAACTTCGAGTCGTGGGCCAAGGATCGCGGCCTCACCCTCTATCCCCACCAGGAAGAGGCGCTGATCGAGGTGGTGTCCGGAGCGAATGTGATCGTCTCGACGCCCACCGGTTCCGGCAAGAGCATGATCGCCGCCGGCGCGCACTTCGCGGCGCTGGCTCGCGACGAGGTCACCTTCTACACCGCTCCGATCAAGGCCCTGGTGTCGGAGAAGTTCTTCGAACTGTGCAAGATCTTCGGCACCGAGAACGTGGGCATGCTGACCGGCGACGCCTCCGTGAACGCCGACGCGCCCGTGATCTGCTGCACGGCCGAGGTACTGGCGTCCATCGCGCTGCGGGACGGCAAGGACGCGGACATCGGCCAGGTCGTGATGGACGAGTTCCACTTCTACGCGGAGGGCGACCGGGGGTGGGCCTGGCAGATTCCGCTGCTGGAGCTGCCGCAGGCACAGTTCATCCTGATGTCGGCCACGCTCGGTGACGTTTCCTTCTTCGAGAAGGATCTCACCCGCCGCACCGGGCGCCCCACCGCGGTCGTCCGTTCGGCCACCCGTCCGGTACCGCTCTCCTACGAGTACCGGCTCACCCCGCTCACCGAGACGCTCACCGAGCTGCTGGAGACCCGGCAGGCTCCGGTGTACATCGTGCACTTCACGCAGGCGCAGGCCGTGGAACGGGCGCAGGCGCTGATGAGCATCAACATGTGCACCCGTGAGGAGAAGGACCGGATCGCCGAGCTGATCGGCAACTTCCGCTTCACCACCAAATTCGGCCAGAACCTCTCCCGCTACGTACGGCACGGCATCGGCGTCCACCACGCCGGCATGCTGCCCAAGTACCGGCGCCTGGTGGAGAAGCTGGCCCAGGCCGGTCTGCTGAAGGTCATCTGCGGCACGGACACCCTCGGCGTCGGCGTCAACGTGCCCATCCGCACCGTGCTGTTCACCGCCCTGACCAAGTACGACGGCAACCGGGTCCGCACGCTGCGGGCCCGCGAGTTCCACCAGATCGCGGGACGGGCCGGCCGCGCCGGCTTCGACACCGCCGGACTCGTCGTCGCGCAGGCCCCCGAGCACGTCATCGAGAACGAGAAGGCCCTCGCCAAGGCGGGGGACGACGCGAAGAAGCGCCGCAAGGTGGTGCGCAAGAAGGCGCCGGAGGGCTTCGTCGGCTGGACGGAGAACACCTTCGAGAAGCTGATCGCGTCCGAGCCCGAGCCGCTGACCTCGCGCTTCCGGGTGACGCACACCATGCTGCTGTCGGTGATCGCCCGGCCGGGCAACGCCTTCGAGGCGATGCGTCATCTGCTGGAGGACAACCACGAGCCGCGCAAGCAGCAGCTCCGGCACATCCGCCGCGCGATCGCCATCTACCGCTCGCTGCTGGACGGCGGCATCGTCGAGAAGCTCGACAAGCCGGACGCCGAGGGCCGCATCGTCCGTCTCACGGTGGATCTCCAGCAGGACTTCGCGCTCAACCAGCCACTGTCCACCTTCGCACTCGCGGCCTTCGAACTCCTCGACCCCGAGTCGCCGTC
>NZ_WWKH01000809.1:0-3192 GCF_009865595.1 Streptomyces sp. SID1328
CGGTGGCAGCCGCAGATCCGGGCCAAGGCCCGGCAGAAGGCGGCGACCACCGGCGGTATCGTCATCGACACCCGCGCCCGCCTCGGTTACACCGCGCCGATCGGGTCGACAGACCAGGACCGCATCCGGCACCTTACCGTCGCCCTGCCCCCGCAGTACGCCGCCCGACTCTTCGACGCGCAGGAGGCCGGCGCCAGCGACCAGCAGCTACAGGAGATCGCGGCCGAAGCGCTCAAGCAGGTCTACTTCCAGGACGGCGGCCGCCGCGCCGGCAGCCTGGAAGAGGTCCGGTTCACGGACATCGAACACCTGGAGTTCGACCTGTAACTGCTCCCCGAACAGCCGTGAGGCCCGGACCAGCTGGTCCGGGCCTGAGTCCCCGTCCGTTCTGGCAGGAGAGTGGCACGACAGAGTGCGGCGCCAGGGATGCCGCACATGGCCCAGAACCCGATCGGCCTATTCGGCAGTGCTGCTGATTGCCCACCGTGCGAGCGTGGACTGGGGGCCTTTGCGAAGGAGGGCGGCTGAGCCGCACGGACGGTGTGCTCACCGCACGTCACCTGCTGTGGGACGTCGGCTGATGCCTCTCCAGGCCCCTCGCGAACTCGGTGATGAGGGTTTTCGCAGTGGCTCCGGGCGGGGCCAGGACGTACGCCACGGGTGCCGCGTTGTGGGCTGACCCGGGCGTGGGCGGGTTTTTGCGTGTGTGGGCGAGGTGGCAGGCGCGGCCGACGTTCAGCAGGGCGGTGGGTTTCCCGGCTGAGGCGGGTCCGATGGCGATGAGGGAGGGCCGTGCGGTGGTCTGCTGGTGGCGGCCCAGGGCGAAGCTATGCCCGTTCGGGGTGAGTTCCCTGCATGGATCGCGACCCCGCACACCGACCACCGCGCGGGGCCGACGCATCGGCGCCGGCTCACTCACTGACCGCCAGCCCGCCCCGCACATCCTGCGTACGACTCCACCGGAGTCGGTCAGCGCGGGAAACACTCCTTGCTCCCGGTGCCCGCCGGTTCGAAACACACTCGAAGACCGGCGAGATCACCCGCGCCGATCATGGGGGTGAACAGGTAACCCTCGTCGTCGTTTTTGTCGGCGGCTCGGACCCGTTGCGGCGAACTGTTGGGGACCGATACCTCCAACACGTCACCGGTATGTGAGCGCCACATACGCGCCCATGCGGCACCGCACTGCGCGCTGTACCTGACTTCGAAGCGTGCACCGGTGGAGGCGGTGCGCTGGGAGCCCAGTGTGTGGACCCGCCCGGGGATGCCGCAGCCCATCAGCTGGGGGCTCTTGCCCGTGCACGTCTGTGCGTGACATCCAGGGCCGGGCACTGAGGGGGGTGAGGCCCGCCTTGCGGACTTGCCGACCCCGGTGGAGAGCCCGACCACCCCCACCACCGAGGCCAGGCCGACCACACACACGGCAGCGACGACCGCCCGCACACGCAGCGTGGTGCGCGCGGCACCGTCCCTATTCCCTCCAGCACGGCCGGCGGACAGACCGCCCTGGCCGAGCCGGTCGCTGTCCGGCTGCGCTGCTGACCCCCCGGCGGCCGGGCGCGCTGCCTTCCGGGCCCGCCCGCTCCACTCCAGATCAGCCAGTTCCCACAGGGCCAGCAGCCGCTCGGGCGGCTCCTGCGCCCTTGTACACAGCGCCTCGACGGCCTGGCGCGCAGGCAATTGCTTGCCATTGAGGTAGCGCTCCCAGGAGGACTTGCTGTATGCGGTTTCCTTGGCCAATGCAGCCATGCTCAGGCCCGTACGCATCCTCAGCCGGCTCAACTCCTGAGCAAGCCGTGCACACGCCAACGCTGCGGTGCCCGGTGCGGCGTCCTTCACCTCCGAAGCACCTTCCAGGTCTGCGGGCCCACCAGGCCGTCCGTCGCAAGTCCGGCCTTCTCCTGTAGCCGCTTGACGGCCCGCCTCGTCAGCTCCCCATAGACGCCGTCCACGCCACCTGGATCGAAACCCCAGTAGCGCAACAGGCACTGGGCCTCCACTACGTCCCACCCCGGCTGGCTCAGCACGGCGGTGCGGGTGGTGCTGTAGCCCGCGTACCGTTGTCCGTTCTTCCGTTCGACCGCGCAGGGGTAGGTCCTTCCCGGCTTGTAGGCGTAAACGCCATGGGCCGTGGCGGCCGTGTCCTTTCCACTGTCCCTGTGGCCGGTCCAGGGCGTTACCACCAGCAGGCCGACGACCAGTGCGCCGAGTAGCACAGCGGTGAGGACACCGATCGGCGCCGCCCGGCGTGCGCCGACGCCGCGCGTCGGCGCGGCAGCAGCTTCGGCCATCGCGTCGTCTCTCTGCCACGCCTCTTGCGCAAGTTCATGGAGCACGAGGAGCCTCGTCGGCTCCGCACCGCCCACCCGCGCCAGTTCTTCCACGGCCTGTCGCGGCGCCAGCGCCTTTCCGTTGAGGTAGCGCTCCCAGGAGGACCGGCTGTAGCCGGTCTTGGACGCCATCGACGACAGGCTCAGTCCGCTGCGGTCCTTCAGCCGCCGCAGTTGGACGACCAGCTGCTGCACACGGTCGTCAAGGGAATCGGGTAACGCCTTCCAACGCGACATGTTCCACCCCATCCGCGTTCAGGAACCGAAGACCTACTGCGTGCCTCCTGGGTGGTGTTATACGCCATGGCAAGGTCCTCGGTTATCGTTCCGCGCGCCGCCGTGCACCCCTTTCGGACAGCCGGCTCACTTCGGCGGCTCGGGAACCGAGCCGGTGTCCCTGGCCCGGTACCGAGGAGTAAGGCACCGCCTGCCGGCCCAGGCGATGGGCGGCGCCGCGTCGACGCCGCGCCGCGGGCCGCAGCCGCGTAGCGCCTGGCCGTTTCGTTGGCACCGACGTGCTGGCACGGGCTTCTCCCCGCCCACCCGGTCCGAGGATGTCCCGGCGCCACGTCCTGCCCAGCGACGTCCCAGCAGGTCAGAGCATGGGACGTCCCATCCATGCCTCAGCCGGCCGCGATCGCTGTCCGTGGATCGGGAAGGTCCAGCAATCTCGGTGATGCACATCGGGCGGCGCGGTCCACCCCGCGCCGCCCCCATCACTCACGAAAGGAACATGACATGCGGATCAGGATCGTCAGCGCGCGGGCCGGCCTGCTCGCGGCAACCGCTGCCCTCGGTGTGGGCTCCCTGCTCGCCCCGGCCGCCGCGGCGGCGACGCCGCCCAGCACCATCGCCAAGGGGG
>NZ_WWKH01000810.1:0-390 GCF_009865595.1 Streptomyces sp. SID1328
GGCCCGCTCCCACTCGGCCATCCGGTGCCGCAGCGCGACCCGGCGCTCCACCGCGCGGGCCAGGAGCACGATCGCGGCCGTGCCACCCGCCACGCCAAGTCCGACCGCGACCGTGTGCTGCCAGACCGCCACGTCGTTCGGCGGCGGCGCCACCGTACGGCCCCGGCTGTCGAACCACACCGTGACCGTGTCCCCGGCCCGCGTCCCGGCCCGCACGTCGGCGACAGCGGTACGCGTCCGCCGGCCCGGCTCCGTCCAGCGGACCTCGGCCCGGTAGCCGTGACCGCGGTCGCCGTGCACGGTGGGCCGCGATGCGGGACGGCCGGCCACCACGGCCCGTACCGGCTGTCGCTCGGCCCGCTGCTCCTCGGCGTGCGTCCGCGCGCGGTC
>NZ_WWKH01000811.1:0-585 GCF_009865595.1 Streptomyces sp. SID1328
TCGGCCCACATGTAGTCGCGTTCCTCGTCGGTGACCATTTCGAGGGTCAGCTCGTCGTGGTTGCGCAGGAAGATGCCCCACTGGCAGTTGGTGGGGATGGCGGGGGTCTTGGCGAGGATTTCGGAGACCGGGTAGCGGCTTTCGCGGCGGACGGCCATGAAGATGCGGGGCATGACCGGGAAGTGGAACGCCATGTGGCATTCGTCGCCGCCGGTGGAGTAGTCGCCGAAGTAGTCGACCACGTCCTCGGGCCACTGGTTGGCCTCCGCCAGCAGCACGGTGTCCGGGTACTGGGCGTCGATCTCGCTCCGGACGCGCTTGAGGAAGGCGTGCGAGGCGGGCAGGTTCTCGCAGTTGGTGCCCTCGGCCGCGTACAGGTAGGGCACCGCGTCGAGCCGGAAGCCGTCGATGCCGAGGTCCAGCCAGAACCGGAGGGCGGCCAGGATCTCCTCCTGCACGGCCGGGTTCTCGTAGTTGAGGTCCGGCTGGTGCGAGAAGAAGCGGTGGAAGAAGTACTGTCCGCGCACCGGGTCGAAGGTCCAGTTGGAGACCTCGGTGTCGACGAAGATGATCCGGGCGTCCTGG
>NZ_WWKH01000812.1:0-515 GCF_009865595.1 Streptomyces sp. SID1328
ACGAGCACCGCCGACTGGGTGGCCTGGTACCAAGGCAAGCACGGCGTCCACGCCGACAGCATCGTCGGCAAGAACACCGGCCACTACGTGATCATCGACGACGGCTACTACGGCAACTACTGCAAGTCCTACGTGCCGCACAACTGACGCCCAGGGCACAGGACAGCCCAGGCACATCGACCCAGCAAGGGCGGCGCGGAACTCGTCGACGATCACCGGTCCGCGCCGCCCCCTCACTCACGAAAGGAACACGAGATGCGGATCAGGACCGTCAGCGCGCGGGCCGGCCTGCTCGCGGCAACCGCTGCCCTGGGCGTGGGCTCCCTGCTCGCCCCGGCCGCCGCGGCGGCGACGCCGCCCAGCACCATCGCCAAGGGGGACACCGGACACGGTGTCTGGTGCGTCCAGCACGCCGTGAACCTCTACTACGAGAGCACCTACGGCAAGAAGAGCGGCCCGCTCGCCGAGGACGCCGTGTTCGGTACGAGCACCGCCGACTGGGTGGCCTGGTACCA
>NZ_WWKH01000813.1:0-261 GCF_009865595.1 Streptomyces sp. SID1328
GCCCGCGAAGCACTCCGCGCCGCCCGCCGCGAGGCCGACCGAGGGGAGCGGCGCCCCCGAAAGACCACCCCGCGCCCCGCACCCGCCCCCGCCGAGGGCCACTCCGCGCAGGCCCAAGCAGCCCGCGACATGCGGAACTTCCTCAGCACCGCCTTCCGCATGCCCGACCTGGCCGACGACCCCGGAGCCGAAGCCCAGCCGCGCACCGACACCCCGGAGCCCTCCGCCGAGCACGCCCCCACCCCGCCCGCGCCCAGCACC
>NZ_WWKH01000082.1:0-15787 GCF_009865595.1 Streptomyces sp. SID1328
CCGCTCCCCAGCAGCCCGGCCACCTCCGCCGGGGCCGCGCCCAGCAGCAGCCGCACCAGCGCCGAGGAACGGGCCGCGCCCGCCCCGCTCTGGTGCTCGCCGGTCAGCAGGGAGAGCAGTACGGCGGCGACGGAGGCGATGGTGTGGTCCGCCGGCTCGCGCCGCCGGGTGGCCACGCCGAGCACGAACCCGCTGCTGCCGCCCAGGGCGTAGGCGGCGAGCTGGGTGTCGCCGAGGGAGTCGGTGGCGGAGGCGGGGGCGTCCCTGGGGGCGTTCTCCGGGCCGGTGTCCGGCCGTACCACCGCCGTCAGCTTCCGCAACGCCTCCTGCGTCCCCGGTACCGGCGCGCGGCCCGCGCTCGCGATCGCCGTGCCGTCGGGGGCGTACAGGAGGGCGTGCGCGGCAAGGCGCTGGGCGAGCTGGCGCAGGACCGAGGGGACCGGGTCGGGTCGGGAGGCGGCGGCCGCGAGGCTCTGCTGGGCCTCCGTGACCCGGCGCAGCTCGGCGAGGCGGGCCTGCGCCATGAGCTGCCACACCGCGCGGGCCACCCCGGAGAACGTGGTCCGGGGCGGCACCTCCAGCAGCGGCAGCCCGTACGCCTCACAGGCGGCGACCAGCGCGCGCGGCACCGTGTCGTGCACCGGGGCCAGCCCGAAGCCGAGTGCGGCACCGCCCGCCGCGACGATCCGCGACACGTAGTCCTCGAAATAGTCCCCCGAGCTCTCGACTTCGCTCGAGCAGGGGGCGCCCCCCTCGGCCCCCGTCGCCTCCGGCACGTGCACCCCGGCCGTCAGCAGCAGCTCGCCGCCCAGCAGATACGGGTACGGGTCGGCCATCTCCGAGGTGTGCGCCCAGTGGATCACGGTGTCCGGGGCCGGGGGACCGGCGATCTGGCGCAGGCCCAGGTCCTCGCGGGCCAGCAGCGCGGAGAGCGGCACGGGCGGGGTCGGCGGGACGGACGGGGCGGTCGGCTCCGGCATGGTGTGCGTATCCTCCTGTCCACCCCGTTCATATGGATGAAACGTACACTTCGCAGTCGCTTTCCGGCCACCTATCGTCTAGCGGAACGGCAGCCGCGGGTACGGGCGGATGTCCCCGCGAACCGCTGCCGTCGACACCCCCACGCCAGAGCACGACACGCCACCGGACAAGCGCGCGAAGGAGGGCCCCAGCCCATGGCCGTCGACTACACAGTGATCGTCGTCTATCTCGCCGGGATGCTGGCCATGGGCTGGTGGGGCATGCGCCGCGCCAAGTCCAAGAGCGAGTTCCTGGTGGCCGGCCGCAGACTGGGCCCGGCCATGTACTCCGGCACCATGGCCGCCATCGTCCTCGGCGGCGCGTCCACCATCGGCGGGGTCGGCCTCGGCTACAAGTACGGCCTCTCCGGCGCCTGGATGGTCTTCACCATCGGCCTCGGCCTGCTCGCCCTGTCGGTGTTCTTCTCGGCCCGCATCGCCCGGCTGAAGGTCTACACCGTCTCCGAGATGCTGGACCTGCGCTACGGCGGCCGGGCCGGGGTCATCTCCGGCGTGGTCATGTGGGCGTACACCCTGATGCTGGCGGTCACCTCGACCATCGCCTACGCCACCATCTTCGACGTGCTGTTCGACATGAACCGCACCCTGGCGATCGTCCTCGGCGGCTCGATCGTCGTGGCGTACTCCACCCTCGGCGGCATGTGGTCGATCACGCTCACCGACATGGTGCAGTTCGTGGTGAAGACCATCGGCGTGCTGCTCCTGCTGCTGCCCATCGCCGTGGTCAAGGCGGGCGGCTTCTCGGGGATGAAGGCCAAGCTGCCGACCTCGTACTTCGACCCGCTGGGCATCGGCGGCGAGACGATCTTCACCTATGTGCTGATCTACACCTTCGGCATGCTGATCGGCCAGGACATCTGGCAGCGCGTGTTCACCGCCCGCGACGACCGCACCGCCAAGTGGGGCGGCACCGTGTCCGGCACGTACTGCCTGGTCTACGCGGTGGCCGGCTCGGTGATCGGCACCGCGGCCAAGGTGCTCTACCCCAAGCTCGCGAGCCCGGACGACGCCTTCGCGACCATCGTGAAGGACGAACTCCCCATCGGCGTCCGGGGTCTGGTGCTCGCCGCCGCCCTCGCCGCCGTGATGTCCACCTCCTCCGGCGCCCTGATCGCCTGCGCGACCGTCGCCAACAACGACATCTGGTCCCGGCTGCGGGGCATCGTCCGCCCCGGTGGCGAGGAGCACGACGAGGTGAAGGGCAACCGCATCTTCATCCTGATCATGGGACTCGCCGTGATCGGCACCGCCATCGCGCTGAACAACGTGGTCGAGGCGCTGACCGTCGCGTACAACCTGCTCGTGGGCGGGCTGCTGGTGCCGATCCTCGGCGGGCTGCTGTGGAAGCGCGGCACCGTGCAGGGCGCGCTCGCCGCCGTGATCGTCGGCGGCCTCGCGGTGATCGGCCTGATGGCGGGCTACGGCATCCTCGCCAACGAGCCCGTCTACTACGGCCTGCTCGCCTCCCTCGCCGCCTATCTGGTGGTCTCCCTGGCCACCAGGCCCACCGACGAACGCGTCCTCGCCGTCTGGCGCGACCGCCTCGCCGGCAAGTCCCCCGAACTCCCGTCCGAACCGGTCCCGGCTCACCAGTAGAGTCGTACGGAAAGCAGTACATGCGCGACTAAGCGCAAGGAAGAAGGCATTTCACGATGAGCAGCTCCGAGACGCCCCGCGGACCCGTCGACTCCTCCCGCGTCCCGCGCTACGCGGGCCCCGCGACCTTCGCCCGGCTGCCCCGGCTGGACGAGGTCGGCCGCGCGGACGTCGCCGTGGTCGGCGTGCCGTTCGACTCCGGCGTCTCGTACCGGCCGGGCGCCCGCTTCGGCGGCAACGCCATCCGCGAGGCGTCCCGGCTGCTGCGCCCGTACAACCCCGCGCAGGACGCCTCCCCCTTCGCCCTCGCGCAGGTCGCGGACGGCGGCGACATCGCGGTGAACCCGTTCAACATCAACGAGGCCGTCGACACCATCGAGGCCGCCGCCGACGACCTGCTCGGCACCGGCGCCCGCCTGATGACCCTGGGCGGCGACCACACCATCGCGCTGCCGCTGCTGCGAAGCGTCGCCAAGAAGCACGGCCCGGTCGCGCTGCTGCACTTCGACGCGCACCTCGACACCTGGGACACGTACTTCGGCGCCGAGTACACCCACGGCACGCCGTTCCGCCGCGCGGTGGAGGAGGGCATCCTCGACACCGAGGCGCTGTCCCACGTCGGCACCCGCGGCCCGCTGTACGGCAAGCAGGACCTCACCGACGACGAGAAGATGGGCTTCGGCATCGTCACCTCGGCCGACGTCTACCGCCGGGGCGCGGACGAGGTCGCCGACCAGCTCCGCCAGCGCATCGGGGACCGCCCGCTGTACATCTCCATCGACATCGACTGCCTCGACCCGGCCCACGCCCCCGGCACCGGCACCCCCGAGGCGGGCGGCATGACCTCCCGCGAGCTGCTGGAGATCCTGCGCGGGCTCGCCTCGTGCAACCTGGTCTCGGCGGACGTGGTCGAGGTCGCCCCCGCGTACGACCACGCCGAGATCACCTCGGTCGCGGCCTCGCACACGGCGTACGAACTCACCACCATCATGAGCCGTCAGATCGCGGCGGCCCGGAAGGACGCGTAAGCGACGTGACGCACGACCACGACCTGGAACTCCGCCCGACCGAGGAGCAGACGGAGGCGGCCCTGAATCCCCCGCCGGGGCGCAACGGCGGCGACCTGGTCGTGGAGACGCTGGCCGGGCTGGGCGCGACGACCGTCTTCGGCCTGCCCGGCCAGCACGCGCTCGGCATGTTCGACGCGCTGCGCCGCTCCTCGCTGCGCTACGTCGGCCTGCGCGTGGAGAACAACGCGGGCTTCGCGGCGGACGCGTACGGCCGGATCACCGGGGAGGCGGCGCCGCTGCTGCTCTCCACCGGGCCGGGCGCGCTGACCTCGCTGGCCGCGCTGCAGGAGGCGGCGTCGGCGTCGGCGCCGGTCCTGGCGATCAGCAGCCAGATCCCCACGGCGGGGCTCGGTGGTGGTCGGCACGGTTATCTGCACGAACTCCCGGATCAGTCCGCGTCGTTCCGGGGCGTGGTGAAGTCGGTTCACACGGTGCGCTCGCAGTCGCAGATCCCGTCGGCCGTCGCGGAGGCGTGGCGCTCCGCGCTGACGGCCCCGCACGGTCCGGTGTGGGTGGAGATCCCGCAGGACGTGCTGCTCGCGGAGACCTCGCTGCCGGTGGTGACGGCCCCGGACGCGGTCCCCGGGGAACTCGCCCCGCGCGTCGAACTCACTGCGGTGGCGGCCGACTTGCTGTCCCGCGCCGAGCGCCCGGCGATCATCGCGGGCGGCGGAGTCGTGCGGTCCGACGCCTCGGGCAAGCTGCGGCAGCTGGCGGAGAAGCTGGACGCCCCCGTGGTGACCACCTTCGGCGGCAAGGGCGCCTTCCCTTGGGAGCACCCGCTGTCCCTCCAGTCCTGGCTGGAGGACCGGTACATGACCGACCTGCTGGAGGACGCGGACGTCCTGCTGGTGGTCGGGTCGGGGCTCGGTGAACTCTCCTCGAACTACCACACGTTCAAGCCGCGCGGCCGGGTCGTCCAGATCGAGGCCGACCTCGGCAAGCTGGAGTCCAACCACCCGGCGCTGGGCATCCACGCGGACGCCCGCCTCGCGCTCCAGGCGCTGCTGGAGACGGTGTCCGAGCGGACCGACGCCACGGCGCCGGAGCGGGTGCGGGACGTGCTCGGCCGTATCGCCGGCCGGATCGCCGGGCAGGAACTCACGCTGGAGCAGGACGTGCTGGCGTCCGTGCGCCGGGCGCTCCCGGCCGGCTCGCCGTCCTTCTGGGACATGACGATCCTCGCCTACTGGGCCTGGTCCGCCTTCGACCCGCGTGGCGCCAACACCATGCACTCCGCCCAGGGCGCGGGCGGCCTCGGCTACGGCTTCCCGGCGGCGCTCGGCGCGGCGGCGGCCGACCCGACCCGCCCCGTCCTCGCCGTCTCCGGCGACGGGGGCGCGCTGTACTCCATCGCGGAGCTGGCGACGGCTCGCCAGTACGACCTCCCGGTCACGTGGCTCATCGTCGACGACGGCGGCTACGGCATCCTCCGCGAGTACATGACCGACGCCTTCGGCCAGGCCACGGCGACGGAACTGACCCGCCCGGACTACGTGGCGCTGGCCGAGTCCTTCGGGGTGCCGGGCGTGCGTACGAGCCCCGAGACCCTGGAGGCGGACCTGACGAAGGCGCTGGCGACGCCCGGTCCTTCGGTGGTCGTGCTCCCCGCGGTCCTGCGGATGTTCGCGCCGACCCACCTGGGCTGACCGGCCGCGCCGGACGCCGGACAGCGGTGAACTTCCCCCGTGCGGGGGCAGGTTCACCGCTGTCGTGCGTCTACCAGATCGCGTCGACCCATTCCGGGTGGTCGATGAACGGGTTGCGGTTGTGCTGGTAGGTGTCGTAGATGACCTGGTTGCGCTTCTCCTCGAAGGCGCTCGGCGGGTCCTCGTCGTTCCACTGCTTGAGGACCGACAGTTTGCCGATGTACGGGTTGCTGCCGTTGCCGACCTTCTCGTTGGGCTCCAGGTCGGCGAAGCCGTCGCCCCCGTCGTAGCGGACCGCCATGTAGAGGATCATGCGGGCCACGTCGCCCTTGTCCGCGTCGCGCGGCTCGAAGGAGTCCGAGTCGGTGAGGCTGCCGCCCCCGCCGCTGACCGCACTGCCGCCGTCGTCGAAGTCCTTGTTGCCGCGGATGCTGTTGACCTGTACGTCCGCGGGACGCAGGTGGTGCAGGTCGGTGCCGGGACCGGTCACCTCGCCGAAGTCGCCGTGCGACTTGGCCCACACGTGCTCGCGGTTCCAGTCGCCGGTGCTGCCGCCGCTGAGGGTCTTGGCGCGCGAGACGCCGCTGTAGAGCAGGATCACGTTGCTGCTGTTGTTCGGGTCCTGGTCGGTGACCTTCAGCGCGTCCCAGACCGCCGAGTACGAGATCTTGCTCTGGCTGCTGATGATGGTGTGCAGCGAGGACTTGAGGCTCGCGCCCGTCTTGCCGACGGCGTTCTTGTAGTACGTGCTGTCGTACGAGGTCGTCGTCGCGCTCGCCGGGGAGGCGATCGCCGTGGGCAGGGTGAGGCCGACGAGCAGGGCCGAAACGGCCAGTGCCGGGGCCTTCCAGCGGTGCATGTGCGTCACGGTCATGTGGGGGCCGATCTACGCGGGTTGATTGAGTCGACAACCAGAGAGTGACATGGACATGCGTAAATGGCGGTGAAGAGGACGTGACCGTTGTGTGTCGAGACCCGGCAAGTCGGCTGTCATGAGCGCCGTTTGGCGGACGGTGGCCGGCTGTCCCTGCGGGTAGCGTCTCAGCGCCCGGAGGAACGGCTCGCACTGACCGTCGAGACCGACGCGACCCTCACCCTGCGCAGCCCGGCCGGGCGCTCGACGGCCGGGCAGACCTGGGCGAGCCGGGGCGGCGACTCCGGGAACATATGGCTGACATCCTCGGCGAGCCGGCCGCCGCCCACGGCGTCACACCCCGGCCGCCGCGTCGAGCAGCACCTGTGCCAGCTCGCGCGGCCGGGAGAACATCGGCCAGTGGCCGGTGTCCATGCGGACCAGCCGCCAGTGGCCGCCGGCCACCAACTGGGCCACATCGTCGTCGGGTTCTTCCCCGTCGGGTGCGCAGAGGACGTAGGTCGCCTTCAGGGCGCCGAGCGGTCCGGACAGTGCGGCGGGCTCGGTCAGGGTGCGGCCCGGGTGGGGCGTGGAGTGGGCCACGATCCGGGCGATCTGCTGCTCGGTGAGGTCATGACCCTCGAAGTGGGAGGCGGGGGCGGGCGGCCAGAAACCGTCGTTCCGGGCCAGGGACGCCTCGATGTCCGGCCACGGCCCGGCGAAGGACTCGCCGTCGGCCGGGACGCTGGAGTCGAGGAACACGGTGTGCGCCAGGCGGTCCCCGATCCGCTCCGCGGCCTGGCCGACCGGGACACCGGCGTAGCTGTGTCCCACGAGGACCACCTCGCGCAGATCCAGCCGCAGGACCTCGTCGACGATGTCCTGCACGTGCGTCTGCTGCCCGGCCGGGACGCCCCGCTTCTCGGCGAGGCCGGAGAGCGTCAGCGGATGGGCGCCATGACCGGCTTCCCGCAGGTGCGGTACGACGTCGTCCCAGGCCCATGAGCCCAGGCGGGCGCCCGGTACGAGTATGAAGTTGACCATGGGGGCACGGTAGCGGCGTTCCCGGGCGCTGGGGCCTTGCCTGCGGGGCAGCCCGGCTCGGGTTCGGGGCGCCCTGCGGTCAACGCCGGCGGGATCGACCCACACCTCCACGAACACCAGTGCAACCCTCCCCCCTCCCCAAGAGTCAATCCGTGCATGACGCACCGGATATCACCCCGCGCCCGTAAGGGTGCGCTCGCCGCTGTTCTGGGCGGAGCGCTGCTCGTGCCCATCGTCGGGGCCGCCCCCGCCTCCGCCGCCACCGCGGTGAGCTGTACCTCCGCCAAGTCGGGCCTCGCCGCCAAGCTGAGCAAGGACATCACCGCCGCGCTCGCCAACCGCAAGGGCAGCGTCGCGCTCGGGGTGTACGAGGCGGGCACGAAGACGACGTGCACACTGCGGGCGACCAGTTCGTACGACTCCGCCAGCACCGTCAAGGTCACCGTGCTGGCGACCCTGTTGTGGGACGCGAAGAAGCACAACCGGTATCTGACCAGCACCGAGGCCTCGCTGGCCACGGCGATGATCACGAAGTCGGACAACACCGCGACCAGCAAGCTGTGGAAGCAGCTCGGCGCGACGAAGGTCAAGAGCTTCCTCACGGCCGCCGGGATGACGAAGACGACGCCGGGTGCGAACGGCTACTGGGGCCTGACCCAGATCAACGTCACCGACGAGCAGAAGCTGCTCAAGCTCGTCACCGCCAAGAACTCCGTGCTGAGCGACAACTCCCGTGCGTACATCCTGAAGTTGATGGGCAAGGTCATCTCGTCCCAGCGCTGGGGCACCCCCGCTGGCGCCCCCTCCACCGTCGCCGTGCACGTCAAGAACGGCTGGCTGCAGCGCTCCACCCACGGCTGGCGAGTCCACAGCCTCGGCACCTTCAACGGTGGCGGCCACGACTACACGATCACCGTGCTGACCCAGGACAACAGCACGATGGACTACGGCGTCACCACCATCCAGAGTGTCGCCAAGGCCATCCACAAGGACCTGGTCCCCACCACCGCCAAGACGTCCCTGTACGTACCCACCAGCACCCCCCGCGAGGCGTTCGTCGCGACCCCGCCGCAGGGCTGATCCTTCACCCGGCGCTGTCCCGCCGGTCACCGTGCACGTCCTACGGTGACCGGCATGCGCACCGTGCTCGCGGCCCTCGCCGCCGCCACCCTCGCCGCCACCGGCACCGCGAACGCCGACACCCCGCGAAAACACGCCTGTTCGGCCTCCGTCGCCATCGACGGCTTCTCCGACGCCCTCGACAAGACCACCTACGACGGCACCTACGTCGGTAACCTCTCCGCCCTCGCCGTCGACCGCGACGGTTCACTCGCCGCGCTCTCGGACCGGTCCACCCTGTTCCGGCTGGACGCGAAGGGTCCGACCGCAGCCGTGACGCTCCCCGGCGACCTCGATTCCGAGGGGCTCGCCATCGACCGGGACGGCAGCAGACTGGTCACCTCCGAGACCGAGCCCTCCGTACGCCGCTACTCCCGCGAGGGCAAGCTCCTGGAGCGGCTCCCCGTCCCGCCGGACCTCCGAGTCGCCCCCGCCGGCCGCGCCACCGCCAACCAGACCTTCGAGGGCCTCACCCTCCTCCCCGGCGGCCGCACCCTCCTCGCCTCCATGGAGTACGCCCTCGCCGGCGACACCCCCGGCACCGTCCGCTTCCAGACCTGGACGCGGGACCACGGCCGCTTCCGCCTCGGCGCGCAGTACGCGTACCGCACCGACGACCCCCGTCTGGGCGTGCCCGAGGTGCAGGCCACCCCCGACGGGCGCCTCCTCGTACTGGAGCGCGGCTTCGAGGCGGGCGTCGGCAACACCGTCCGGCTGAACCTCGCGGACCCGGGCCACGCCACCGACACGTCCCGCGTCGAGCACCTCACCGGGCAGCCCGGAGTCCGGGCCCTCCGCAAGACCCGGCTCGCGGACCTGGCCGACTGCCCCGCCCTCGGTGCGACCGCCCGCCAGCCCCAGCCCAACCCGCTGCTGGACAACGTCGAGGGGATGACCGTCACGGGCGGCGGCCGCAAGGCCCTCGAGGTGCTCCTGGTCAGCGACGACAACCAGAACCCGGCCCAGACGACCCGCCTGTACCGCCTCCGCGTCCGTCTCGGCTGAGACTCCCGTCCGCGTTCCAGTCCGAAGGAATCTCCGCGGTCAGCCCCAGCGCCCGCGCCCGCTCCTCCACATGCCGCCGGATCGCGTCGTGCGGATCGCGCCGCCCCCGCCCCACCGCGTGGATCGCCCGCCGCAGATCCTCCGCGCCGTGCAGGTCCGCCGGCCGGACCGGGTAGCCGCCGTCCGGGAGCGACCACCCCTTCGAGGCGCAGTACCGCCGGGCCGCCGCGTCCAGGTCGGCCGCGTCCGGCACGTCGATGTTGCCCTTGTCCATGACCGCCTCCAGCGCAGAGTCCGTACGACGCGACGCATTCCAGCACAAACCCGGACGCGCCGCCCGCCGGGCGGCACACCCCCGCCCGGAATACCCCCATGCACCCTCGTGTTTGTGCCTCACGGAAGATCAGGCAGAGCGACGGAGGACACCCGCGTGGGACCGCAACGAGGATGGGCGCGACGACTGGCGGGATACGCCTGGCGCCATCCGAAGGACGTCGTCCTGGCGCTGGGCGCCTCTCTGGGCGGGATGGCCGTCATGGCCGTGGTCCCGCTGATCACCAAGGTGATCATCGACGACGTGATCGGCGACCACACCCGCGACATGGCCCCCTGGGCCGGCGCCCTGATCGCCGCCGCCCTGCTGATCTACGCCCTCACCTACGTCCGCCGCTACTACGGCGGCCGGCTCGCCCTGGACGTCCAGCACGACCTCCGTACCGGGATGTACGACACGATCACCCGGCTCGACGGCCGCCGTCAGGACGAGCTGTCCACCGGGCAGGTCGTCGGCCGTGCCACCAGCGACCTCCAGCTCATCCAGGGGCTGCTGTTCATGCTCCCGATGACCATCGGGAACGTCCTGCTCTTCCTGATCTCGCTCGGCATCATGGCCTGGCTGTCGCCCCCGCTGACCCTGGTCGCGCTCGCCGTCGCCCCCGCCCTCGGCTGGATCGCCCGCCGCAGCCGGACCCGGCTGCACCCCGCCACCTGGTACGCCCAGGCCCAGGCCGCCGCCGTCGCGGGCGTGGTCGACGGCGCGGTGAGCGGCGTACGCGTGGTGAAGGGGTTCGGGCAGGAGGAGCAGGAGACCGGGAAGCTGCGCGAGGTCGGCCGCAGGCTGTTCGCGGGACGGCTGCGCACCATCCGGCTGAACAGCAGGTACACCCCCGCCCTCCAGGCCGTCCCGGCGCTCGGCCAGGTCGCGATGCTGGCCCTCGGCGGCTGGCTGGCGGTCCGCGGGCACATCACACTCGGCACCTTCGTCGCCTTCTCCACCTACCTCGCCCAGCTCGTCGGCCCGGTCCGGATGCTCGCCGTGGTCCTCACCGTCGGCCAGCAGGCCCGCGCGGGCACCGAGCGCGTCCTGGAGCTGATCGACACCGAGCCGTCCCTGAAGGACGGCACCAAGACCCTCCCCGCCGACGCCCCCGCCTCCGTCGAGTTCGACGACGTCTCCTTCGGCTACGACCCGCAGCGGCCGGTCCTCGACGGGCTCAGCCTGGAGATCCGCCCCGGCGAGACCCTGGCCGTCGTCGGCTCCTCCGGCTCCGGCAAGTCCACCCTCTCCCTGCTGCTGCCGCGCTTCTACGACGTCACCCACGGCGCCGTCCTGGTCGGCGGCCACGACGTGCGCGAGCTGACGCTGGACTCGCTGCGCGCCGCGATCGGCCTGGTCCCCGAGGACTCCTTCCTGTTCTCCGCCACCGTCCGCGAGAACATCGCGTACGGCCGTCCCGACGCCACCCAGGACGAGATCGAGGCCGCCGCCCGCGCCGCCCAGGCCGACCGGTTCGTCCGCGAACTGCCCGAGGGGTACGACACCAAGGTCGGCGAGCACGGTCTGACCCTCTCCGGCGGCCAGCGCCAGCGCCTCGCGCTCGCCCGCGCCCTGCTCACCGACCCCCGCCTGCTGGTGCTGGACGACGCCACCTCGGCGGTGGACGTACGGGTCGAGCACGAGATCCACGAGGCGCTGGCCCACGTCATGGCGGGCCGCACCACCCTGCTCATCGCACACCGCCGCTCCACCCTCAGCCTCGCCGACCGCATCGCCGTGCTGGACGGCGGCCGCCTGGTCGACATCGGCACCGACGAGGAACTCCAGGAGCGCTGTCCGCTCTACCGCAGGCTGCTCACCGACCCCGACGAACTGGGCGCCCACTCGCCGGGCCACGCCCGCCCGGCCGAGCAGGCCGAGGACACCTCGGTACGCGAGGAGCTGGACGCCGAGTTCGACGCCGAGCGCGGAGTCACCCCCCGGCTGTGGACCGGCGACCGCACGCCGCGGGAGCAGACCCTCTCCGGCACCCCGGCCACCCCCGAACTGCTCGCCCAGGTGGAGGCGCTGCCCCCGGCCACCGACACCCCGGACGTGGACGAGGCACGCGCGGTCCGCGCCGAGGACTCCTACGGGCTGCGCCGCCTGTTGCACGGCTTCGGGCGCCCCCTGCTGGTCAGCCTGGCGCTGGTCGCCGTCGACGCGGGCTCCGGCCTGCTGCTGCCGGTGCTCATCCGGCACGGCATCGACGAGGGCGTGACCCGTACCGCCCTCGGCGCGGTCTGGGCGGCCTCCCTGCTCGGCCTGCTCACCGTGCTGGTGCAGTGGACGGCGCAGTACGGCGAGACCCGGATGACCGGCCGCACCGGCGAGCGGGTGCTGTACGCGCTGCGGCTGAAGATCTTCACCCAGCTCCAGCGGCTCGGCCTGGACTACTACGAGCGCGAGCTGACCGGCCGGATCATGACCCGGATGACCACGGACGTGGACGCGCTGTCCACGTTCCTGCAGACCGGCCTGGTCACCGCGTTCGTCTCGGTCGTCACCTTCTTCGGCATCATGGGCGTCCTGCTGGTGCTGGACGTCCAGCTCGCGCTGGTCGTGTTCGCCACGCTGCCCCCGCTGATCCTCGCCACCTTCTTCTTCCGCCGGGCCAGTGTGAAGGCGTACGAGCTGGCGCGGGAGCGGGTGTCGGTGGTCAACGCCGACCTCCAGGAGTCGGTGGCGGGCCTGAGGATCGTGCAGGCGTTCCGCCGCGAGCGGGACGGCGGGCGCCGGTTCGCCGAGCGCAGCGACTCCTACCGGCAGGCCCGTATCCGGGCCAGTGGCTGATCTCCGTCTACTTCCCCTTCGTGCAGCTCCTGTCCTCGGTCGCGGCCGCCGCCGTGCTGATCTCGGGCGCCGGGCGGGTGGAGGCGGCCACGCTGACCACGGGCGCGCTGGTGGCCTACCTGCTCTACATCGACCTGTTCTTCGCCCCGGTGCAGCAGTTGTCCCAGGTCTTCGACGGTTACCAGCAGGCCACCGTCTCGCTGGGCCGCATCCAGGAGCTGCTGCGCGAACCGGCCTCCACCGGGGCCGCCCACGCCCCGCTGGAGGTGCTCTCGCTGCGCGGTGACATCGCCTTCGAGGACGTGTCCTTCGCGTACGGCGACGAGGAGGAGGCGCTCACCGGGATCGACCTCGCCATCCCGGCCGGGCAGACCGTGGCGTTCGTCGGCGAGACCGGCGCGGGCAAGTCGACCCTGGTCAAGCTGGTCGCACGGTTCTACGACCCGACCTCGGGCCGGGTCACCGCCGACGGCACCGATCTGCGCGCGCTCGACCTCACCTCGTACCGGCACCGGCTCGGGGTGGTGCCGCAGGAGGCGTACCTGTTCCCCGGCACGGTCCGGGACGCCATCGCGTACGGGCGGCCGGACGCCACCGACGCCGAGGTGGAGGCGGCCGCGCGGGCCGTCGGCGCGCACGAGATGATCGCCACCCTCGACGGCGGCTATCTGCACGAGGTCGCCGAGCGCGGCCGCAACCTCTCGGCCGGGCAGCGCCAGCTCATCGCGCTGGCCCGCGCCGAGCTGGTCGACCCCGACGTGCTGCTGCTGGACGAGGCGACCGCCGCGCTGGACCTGGCCACCGAGGCGCAGGTCAACCAGGCCACCGACCGGCTCGCGGGCCGCCGTACCACCCTGGTGGTGGCACACCGGCTGACCACGGCCGCCCGTGCCGACCGGGTCGTGGTGATGGAGCACGGCCGGATCGTGGAGGACGGCCACCACACCGAACTCCTCGCCCGCGACGGCCGGTACGCCGACATGTGGCGGACCTTCATCGGCCAGTCGGAGCCGGAGGAGCCGGTCGGCGTCACCTCCTGAGGGGCAGGCAGCCGGGGGCCGCGCAACCATCCGGCACACCTGAAGCGTCCGTACATCAGTACGTAGATCGCAAAAGTGTGCCCATGGGGCGGGGAAGGACGAGCGGTGGACGGTGGGGCGATACGGCGGTGGGCGGCACTCGGCGCGGCCGCGCTGTCCCTGTCCGGGGCGTTCGCCCTCGCGGCCCCCGGCACCGCCGAGGCGGCGGCGAGCGGACGGTGCGCGGGACGCGAGGTGCGCACGCTGCCGTTCCGCACCGGCACCGTCCACCTCTACCGGAGCAACGGCTACGTGTGCGCCACCACGGTCGCCAAGAAGTCCGGCTCCGGCATCCTCCTGGTCAGCGTGCAGGCGCGCGGCAACCGGCCGGTGACCGACCAGGGCCGCTACAAGCACCACGCCGGACCGGTGACCGTCCACGCCGGGCACCGGTGCGTCAAGGTGCGCGGAGCGGCCGGCCGGGGCACCGTCGCCTCCGGCTGGATTCTGTGCTGATCGCGCGAACCGGCCAATCTTCTCTGGTGTGAAGGCAGTTGCTCGGATAGCTTCCGGCGGACATCTGTCTCACAGGGGAGAGTGCGCATGCGCAAGGCGCTGAGATGGCTGCTGGCGCTCACGGTGCTCATCGGCACACTGGGCACGGCGGGCACAGCGGGGGCGGCCACCACCGCACCGCCGGCACCCACGGACATCAAGGACCGGCTGCTGGCGATACCCGGCGTCAGCCTGGTGGAGGAGAAGCCGTACACCGGCTACCGCTACTTCGTCCTGAACTTCACCCAGCCGGTCGACCACCGGCACCCGGACCGGGGCACCTTCCAGCAGCGGATCACCGTGCTGCACAAGGACGTCAGCCGCCCGACCGTCTTCTACACCGGCGGCTACAACGTCTCCACCACACCGTCCCGCCGCGAACCCACCCAGATCGTGGACGGCAACCAGGTCTCGCTGGAGTACCGCTTCTTCACCCCGTCCCGCCCGGCCCCGGCCGACTGGTCCAAGCTGGACATCTGGCAGGCGGCGAGCGACCAGCACCGCGTCTTCGAGGCGCTGAAGCCGCTGTACTCCGGCAACTGGCTTGCCACCGGCGGCTCCAAGGGCGGCATGACGGCCACCTACTACGAGCGCTTCTACCCCCGCGACATGGACGGCGTGGTCGCCTACGTCGCCCCCAACGACGTGGTCAACAACGAGGACTCGGCCTACGACCGCTTCTTCGAGCGCGTCGGCACCAAGGAGTGCCGCGACAAGCTGAACGCCGTCCAGCGCGAGGCGCTCGTCCGCCGCAAGCCGCTGGAGCAGCGGTACGCCCAGTACGCCGCCGACAACGGCTACACCTTCACCACCATCGGCTCCCTGGACAAGGCGTACGAGGCCGTCGTCCTGGACTACGTGTGGGGCTTCTGGCAGTACAGCGGCCTCGCCGACTGCGACTCGATCCCGTCCGGCGCCGCCACCGCGACCGACGACGCGATCTGGGACTCGGTCGACACCATCTCCGGCTTCTCCGCCTACACCGACCAGGGTCTCGAGCAGTACACGCCGTACTACTACCAGGCGGGCACCCAGCTCGGCGCGCCCACCATCCACTTCCCGCACATCGAGCGGAAGCTGATCCGCTACGGCTACCAGCCGCCGCGCAACTTCGTGCCCCGCTCCATCCCGATGCGCTTCCAGCCCGGCGCCATGCGGGACGTGGACAACTGGGTCCGGCACGACGCCCGGCACATGCTCTTCGTGTACGGCCAGAACGACCCGTGGGGCTCGGAGCGCTTCCGCCCCGGCGCGGGCGCCCGTGACTCCTACGTGTTCACCGCGCCCGGCATGAACCACGGCGCGAACGTCGCCGGGCTCGTCGCCGACGAGCGGGCCTTCGCCACCGCCCGCATCCTCAAGTGGGCCGGGGTGGCGTCCCCGGCGGTCCAGGCCGACCCGTCGGCGGCGAAGCCGCTGGCCCGGTTCGACGGCCGGCTGGACGTACGGGACGTGGAGCGCGAGCCCGCGCTGCGCCCGTAGGACAGGCGGGGGAGGGGGCGCCGGATCTCGTCCGGCGCCCCCTTCGCCGTTCACGGCCGCGGTGGGTGATGCCCCGTGAGTTCCCTTGACGGAAAGAAACTTCCCGGATATTGGTGACTTCCGAAAGTTTCCTTCAGCGGTTCTCTCCTCCGGAAGGGGCGCACGTGCACCACACCAGCACGGGAAGCACGGGAAACACCACGGGACCCTCCAGACGGTCCCTGTTCGCGAGCGCGGCCGGCCTCG
>NZ_WWKH01000814.1:0-234 GCF_009865595.1 Streptomyces sp. SID1328
GGCGTGCAGCCCGGACAGCGCCCGCTCGGCGCGCAGCCGCTGGACCCCGCCGACCAGCGCGTTGAGGTCGAGGGCGCCCACGACGAGCAGGGCGTCGACGACCGAGCCGAGGATCGCGGAGGCGGCGGAGCCGACGGCCAGCACCGGGGTGAGCGGATCGTCCAGCTCGCCGCGTACGGCACGGCCGAGCTGCCAGGTGAAGCGGGCCGGGGCGAGGGCGGGGACGCGGGCGAT
>NZ_WWKH01000815.1:0-2281 GCF_009865595.1 Streptomyces sp. SID1328
CGGTTCTCCTTCACCTACCGCTCCACGATGGACGTGTGCGGGCTGACGGTTCAGCCGTCCCGCCTGCGGGCCTTCCTGGCGCGGAACATCGCCCACACCGAGGTGCAGCCGGTCCCGCCGAAGGTCCGCCACGTCCGGGGAACCTCCACCGGCCTCCGCGTCACCCTGCGTCTCCCGGCCGGCCTGGAACCGGCCGACCTGGTGGCCGCCTCCGAGCGGCTCCGCCACGCCTGGGGCGTCCACTCCGTAACCGTCACGGAGACCAAGCCCGGCCACGTCGAGCTCCGCATGACCGGCTATGACGTGCTGCGCCGGGTCCGGATGCCACGCCGTGCTCGCCCTGAGGGATTGTCGGTTCCGGTGGCGCTGCGGGAGGACGGGACCGCGTTCATGCGGGACTACCGCCAGATCCCGATGGCACTGACCCTCGGGGCGAACAACTCCGGAAAGTCGGTCTATCAACGCAACCTGATCAAAGGTTTGGCGAAGCTGCCGGTGGCGCTGGTCGGGATCGACTGCAAGCGCGGTGTGGAGCACTCCGCGTACGCGGCTCGGCTGTCGGCGCTGGCGACCACCCCGGACGACTCCGCCTCCCTGCTGGATGTGCTGGTGGGCGAGATGGAGTCCCGGTTCGACCTGCTGAGTATGCACGGGGTCTCGGACGTGTGGGAGCTGCCCGCCGGCTTACGGCCCGTGCCCGTCATCGTCCTGGTGGACGAGGTGGCGGAACTGTTCCTGATCTCCTCCAAGAAGGATGAGGAGCGCCGGGAGCGGATCGTCACCGCCCTGATCCGGCTGGCGCAGATGGCACGGGCGGTCGGGATCTATCTGGAGGTGTGCGGGCAGCGCTTCGGCTCCGAACTCGGACGCGGGGCGACCATGCTCCGTGCCCAGCTCACCGGGCGTGTGGTGCACCGGGTCAACGACAAGCAGACCGCCGAAATGGGCCTGGCGGACGTGGCGCCGGATGCCGTGATGGCCGCCTCCCTGATCCCCGCCGAACGTCCCGGCACTGCCGTTGCGGCGGACTCCTCCGGGGGCTGGGCGAAGATCCGCACCCCTCACACGTCGCGTGCTGAAGCGGCGGCTGTGTGTCGGGAGTTCGCGCACCTAGTGCCGGACTTCCCTGCTCTCGACCCCTACCGGCCTTACATCCCGGTCGATGTCCCGGCTTCGGGGCCGTCGCTGGTCAAGCCGTTCCCGGTCACGGACTGAGAGGGGGCACGTCATGGCTACGCGCAAGAAGACCCCGCCGAAGCCGGCCGCCTGCCCGGACTGCCAGGGAGGCGGGGAGATCACCGAGACCGTTCGCGTTGGCGCCCGTAAGGGCCGCGCCACGGATGACCGGCAGGGCGCGTTGTGCCTGACCTGCCTGGGCACCGGCGAAGCACCGGACGGGGAGTGATCGCCGTGAACCGCGCTCTCCGCCCTGACGCTGTTCTGATCCAAGCCGTGATCGCCGGGGCTTTGTCCTTCGCTCACCTGCATGATCTGGCCGCCGCTGCCGGGCAGTCGGGCTGGAAGGCGTGGGCCTACCCAATCTCCGTCGACCTGCTGTTGGTCGCCGCGTGGCGTCGGTTGCGGGTCGGTCGGGACGGGGCCTCGTGGACCTGGTTCGCCATCGCGCTCGCCGCCTCCCTCGGCGCCAACATCGCCACCGCCGGACTCCTCGACCTCGGCCATGTGCCCGCCTGGTTGCGCATCCTGGTGGCCGGCTGGCCCGCGCTCGCCTTCCTCGGTGGCACCCTCCTCGTCCACACCCCCACCCCGGCGACTGCATCCGCGGAGACCTGCCCGGAGCCCGAACCGGCGCCGGAAGTGCAGTTGCACCGCACCGACACACCGCCGGTTCCGGCTCCCGCGTCGGCTCCTGCGGAGCTGGCCCCCGCCCCGGCCAAGTCACCGACGCCAGCCGCTCCGGTTCCCACGGTCCCGGCGGCTCTGGTCGACCATGCCCGCGCCATCGCGGAATCGCACCGCAAGACGACGGGTGAGCCGATCACCGCTGACGGGCTCACCGCCCGGCTCGGGCTTCCCGCGCCGACGTGCCAGGCCATCGCCGCTCAGCTCGAACTCACCTGACCCGGAAGGAGATCGACCCGTGAGCACCTATCGCCGGTTCCGTGACGTGCGGCGCTTCGGCCCGGTCACCGTCGCCAGCTACCACGACGGCCGGGGCCGCACCCGGCACACCGCCGCCTGCTCGGCCCCCGGCTGCGGCTTCTCTACCGATTACGCCGACCGGGCCGCCGCCGAACTCGCCGCCCGCACCCACCGCTGC
>NZ_WWKH01000816.1:0-289 GCF_009865595.1 Streptomyces sp. SID1328
CCGACGGTGGCGATGGGAGCGCCGTTGTCGCAGACGGCCCCGCGGAAGACCTCGACGGCCTTGCGGGTGTCGTTGCGGACGTTCAGGGACTTCGCGCCCAGACCGCTGACCACGGTGATGCAGTCACCGGGGTGCGTGGAGTACGAGCGCTCGTTGATCTGGATACGGCCCTCGTAGCCGCCCTTGCCCTCGTTGTCGTTGTCGTCGTCGTCCCGGTCGTTGCCCTTGCCCCCGTTGCCCTCGTTGCCCTTGCTGTTGTTGCCCTCGTTGCCCTTGCTGTTGCCGTTGC
>NZ_WWKH01000817.1:0-321 GCF_009865595.1 Streptomyces sp. SID1328
CTCACCGACGCCCTGTCCGCCGCCGACACCGCGATGTACGCGGTCAAGGGCCACAGCCGGCGCAACACCCACCACTGACCTCAGAAAGAAGGACGCCATGGGCCTCTTCAGTCGCAAGAACGACAACCCCGAGCCCGCCCGCAACGAGCGCATGACCGAGCTGGGCCGTGACTACGCCATCGCCCGCCGGCACCGCGACACCAAGGCCATGAACCGGATCATGCGCGAGATCGGCACCGACAAGGACGTAACCGACCTCAGCGACTTCCGGTCCGGCCAGGAGTCCTACGACTCCATCCCGCCCATCCCGCGCGGACGTAA
>NZ_WWKH01000818.1:0-8282 GCF_009865595.1 Streptomyces sp. SID1328
ACTAGCCGTAGACCGCCCCGGTGTACTTCTCACCGGGGCCCTGGCCCGGCTCGTCCGGGACGAGGGACGCCTCGCGGAAGGCGAGCTGGAGCGACTTCAGGCCGTCGCGCAGCGGGGCGGCGTGGAAGGAGCTGATCTCGGTCGTGCTCGCGTCCAGCAGGCCGGCGAGGGCGCTGATCAGCTTGCGGGCCTCGTCCAGGTCCTTGTACTTCTCGCCCTCCTCGCTCAGCCCGAGCTTCACGGCGGCCGCGCTCATCAGGTTGACGGCGACCGTCACGATCACCTCGACGGCGGGGACCTCGGCGATGTCGCGGGTCATGGCGTCGAAGTCGGGCGTCTCAGGGGAGGTCTCACTCATACCCCACACGATAGGCGCCGGTCCCCGGCGCCTCCCGACCGGACCCCGGCCCGCACGGCCGGGAGACACGAGATTGGCTGCCGCGCGCCGCTCCTGCTAGCCTGGTGTAACGACCGGCCGGACGAGTACGCCCACGCGGCGAGCACTCCGGCCACAAGTGGAGGCTTCGAGCTCCCACCCGACCACCCTCACGGGCGGCGGGTCACCGGTCAGACGGATTCGTCGCCCAGGCGGCGGACACCGTCCGAGAGCGCGCCCCGCGGCCATCGCGGCGGTGTTCCGGTAGTTCGAGGAGCCCCGCATGTGATCGTCCGGGGCATTTTTTGTGCTTCGGCGCGGTTAGGTCTTACTGATTACAGACGTTACGCGGCTGTCCGCCAGACCGTCGCGTGGTGCTACCGAGGAGGATCCATCAGCGCCGAGCCCCGCATCAACGACCGGATTCGCGTTCCCGAGGTGCGACTTGTCGGTCCCAGTGGCGAGCAGGTGGGCATCGTCCCCCTGGCCAAGGCACTGGAGCTTGCGCAGGAGTACGACCTGGACCTGGTCGAGGTCGCGGCGAACGCCCGTCCGCCCGTGTGCAAGCTCATGGACTACGGGAAGTTCAAGTACGAGTCGGCCATGAAGGCCCGTGAGGCGCGCAAGAACCAGGCGCACACGGTCATCAAGGAGATGAAGCTCCGGCCGAAGATCGACCCGCACGACTACGACACCAAGAAGGGTCACGTCGTCCGGTTCCTCAAGCAGGGCGACAAGGTCAAGATCACGATCATGTTCCGTGGCCGTGAGCAGTCCCGCCCCGAGCTGGGCTACCGACTGCTGCAGCGCCTCGCGGAGGACGTCCAGGACCTCGGGTTCGTCGAGTCGAACCCGAAGCAGGACGGCCGAAACATGATCATGGTCCTCGGTCCGCACAAGAAGAAGACCGAGGCGATGGCCGAGGCCCGCCAGGCGCAGGAGGCCCGCAAGGCCGACGCGAAGGCCAACCCCGGCCGCTCGCAGAACGCCGCGGACGCCGAGACCGGCGAGGACGTGGACGTCGAGGCCCCTGCCGAGGCCCCTGCCGAGGCTCCCGCCGAGGCGTGATCCCGAGGGACCACAAGTCCCGACGGAACCAACCGATAAGAGAGCGACGCTCCACCGTGCCCGGTTTCACGACCGGGCACCGGAGCGCCACCGACGAGGAGATAACGGCGCTATGCCGAAGAACAAGTCGCACAGCGGTGCCAGCAAGCGCTTCAAGGTCACCGGCTCCGGCAAGGTGCTCCGTGAGCGCGCCGGCAAGCGCCACCTGCTCGAGCACAAGTCGTCCCGCGTGACGCGCCGCCTCACCGGCACCGCCGAGATGGCTCCGGGCGACGCCGCGAAGATCAAGAAGCTTCTCGGCAAGTGACGTCGCGGCGCCTCTAGCGCGCCGTACGTCGACACCGGGACCCAATCGTTTTCGGGTCGTGTGAGTCCGAGTCCACTCACCGGCCCCGCTACAAGGAGTTAACAAGTGGCACGCGTCAAGCGGGCAGTCAACGCCCACAAGAAGCGCCGGGCGATCCTCGAGCAGGCTTCCGGCTACCGTGGTCAGCGCTCGCGCCTGTACCGCAAGGCCAAGGAGCAGGTCACCCACTCGCTGGTCTACAACTACAACGACCGCAAGAAGCGCAAGGGTGACTTCCGTCAGCTCTGGATCCAGCGGATCAACGCCGCTGCCCGCGCCAACGGCATCACCTACAACCGCTTCATCCAGGGTCTGAAGGCCGCGAACATCGAGGTCGACCGCAAGATCCTGGCCGAGCTGGCCGTCAACGACGGCACCGCGTTCGCGGCGCTCGTCGAGGTCGCCCAGAAGGCGCTCCCGGCCGACGTGAACGCGCCGAAGGCCGCGTGACGCTGCGCTGGCCTTGAGCCGGCTGTTTTCAGGACCCGCAGGCTATTTTGCTTGCGGGTCCTGCTGTTGGGGCGGGCGGTACGTGTGTTGTCGGGTGCGGCCCCGTCGTGGCTGGCCGCGCAGTTCCCCGCGCCCCTGAAACCCCCCTTACCGTTGAGATCTCTGTCGAAGGTGATTAAGGAACATGGGCTCCGGCAACCCTGAGTTGATCTCTCCTCGTTCCGCGCGGGTGAGTGCCGCGCGGCGGCTGGGGAGGCGGAATTTCCGGGGGAAGGAGCGGCTGTTCCTCGCGGAGGGGCCGCAGGCCGTGCGGGAGGCCGCCGGGCACCGGGTGGACGGGGATTCCACGCTGGTGGAGCTGTTCGCCACGGTCGAGGCCGCGGAGCGGTACGCCGACATCATCGCCGAGGCACGTACCGCGGGCGCGCGGGTGCACCTCGCCGACGAGGACGTCATCGCCGACATCTCCACCACCGTCACCCCGCAGGGTGTCGTCGGCGTCTGCCGGTTCCTGGACACCCCGTTCGAGGACATCCTCGCCGCCCGCCCCAGACTGGTCGCCGTTCTCGCGCACGTCCGCGACCCCGGCAACGCGGGCACGGTCCTGCGCTGCGCGGATGCCGCCGGTGCCGACGCGGTGATCCTCACCGACGCCTCCGTGGACCTGTACAACCCCAAGGCGGTACGCGCCTCCGTCGGCTCCCTCTTCCACCTGCCCGTCGCCATGGGCGTCCCCGTGGAACAGGCCGTACAGGGGCTCAAGGACGCCGGGGTGCGCATCCTCGCCGCCGACGGCGCCGGGGACCGCGACCTCGACGAGGAGCTGGACAAGGGCGCCATGGGCGACCCCACCGCCTGGGTGTTCGGCAACGAGGCGTGGGGACTGCCCGAGGAGACCCGCGCCCTCGCCGACGCCGTCGTCAGCGTCCCCATCCACGGCAAGGCCGAGAGCCTGAACCTGGCGACCGCCGCCGCCGTATGCCTCTACGCGTCGGCGCGCGCCCAGCGCGCTCCCGGAGGCTGCCGTTCCGTCACCCGGAGCTAGTAGGGTGACCCACTCGGGGGCCCTGCGCAGGCTGAGAGGTGGGGTACGGGGATGAGCGTGGTCGGCACGAGTGCGGCGCCGGACGGGCGGGACGTGCGCGCGTTTCCCGCCGAGGCGATCGACCCCGACCAGCTCCCCGACGGGCTCGTCGTCGCCGACGAGCACGGCCGGGTCGTACGGTTCAACGCCGCTGCCGCCCGGATCACCGCCGTCAGCCCCGCCGACGCCCTCGGCCGGCCGCTGGAGAAGGCACTGCCGCTGGAGGACCTCGAAGGCCGCCGGTGGTGGCAGCTCACCGACCCCTACGGCGGCCTCGCCATCCGGGTCCGCCAGCCCGAGCGGAACCTGCTGCTGCCCGGCGGCCGCGAGGTGCTGGTCGCCGCCCGCTACGTACGCGACGAGCCCCTTGGCCCGCTGCGTCGCCTCGTCGTCACTCTCCGGGACACCGACGCCCGGCGCCGCACCGAGCGCAGCCACGCCGAGCTCATCGCCACCGTCGCGCACGAGCTGCGTTCCCCGCTGACCTCCGTCAAGGGCTTCACCGCCACCCTGCTGGCCAAGTGGGAGCGGTTCACCGACGAGCAGAAGCGGCTGATGCTGGAGACCGTCGACGCGGACGCCGACCGGGTCACCCGGCTCATCGCCGAACTCCTCGACATCTCCCGCATCGACAGCGGCCGGCTGGAGGTGCGCCGCCAGCCCGTCGACATCGCGGCCGCCGTCGGCCGGCACATCCAGGCCCATGTGGCCGCCGGCCAGCCCGCCGACCGCTTCCTGCTCCGCGTCGAGCACCCGCTGCCCGCCCTGTGGGCCGACCCCGACAAGGTCGACCAGGTGCTCAGCAACCTGCTGGAAAACGCGGTGCGCCACGGCGCCGGAACCGTCACAATCGACGTCACGCCCGCCCCGTCCCCGCGCGAGGGCGAGGAGACAGCCACGTCGGTCACGGTGAGCGACGAGGGGCCCGGCATCCCGGAGGAGTCCATGAACCGCGTCTTCACCCGCTTCTGGCGGGGCAGCAAGCGCGGCGGCACCGGCCTCGGGCTCTACATCGTCAAGGGCATCGTCGAGGCCCACGGCGGCAACATCACCGTCGGCCGCGCCCCCGGCGGCGGCGCGCGGTTCCGATTTACGTTGCCCGTGAGCGCCCCGGCCTACCTGGCCTGAGCGCCCGCGGGCCATTCGCCCAGCCCGTCCCCGTTAGACTCGGCCCCTGGCACCTTTGTGTCCGCACGCGGCCCGACGGGACCCCCTCGGGCGGTGACGGGACCACCAGCCAGCCAATCGGAAGCACGGGAAGAGATGTCGGCACCGAATAAGTCGTACGACCCTGTCGAGGTCGAGGCGTTGAAACCGGAAGAGATCGAGCGTATGCGGGACGAGGCGCTCGCCGCCTTCCGTGCCGCGGACTCCCTCGAGGCGCTCCACGAGGCCAAGGTCGCCCACACCGGCCCGGCCTCCCCGCTGTCCCTCGCCAACCGCGAGATCGGCGCCCTGCCCCCGCACGCCAAGGCCGACGCCGGCAAGCGGGTCGGCATGGCCCGCGGCGCGGTCAACAAGGCGCTGGCGGCCCGCCAGGCGGAGCTGGAGGCCGAGCGCGACGCGCGGGTGCTGGTCGAGGAGGACGTCGACGTCACCCTGCCGTACGACCGCGTCCCCGCCGGTGCCCGGCACCCGCTGACCACGCTCTCCGAGCGCATCGAGGACATCTTCGTGGCCATGGGCTACGAGGTCGCCGAGGGCCCCGAGGCCGAGGCCGAGTGGTTCAACTTCGACGCGCTCAACATCGGCCCCGACCACCCGGCGCGCGGCGAGGCCGACACCTTCTTCGTCCGCGACGAGGAGGGCGGCACCGAGTCCGGCATCGTGCTGCGCACCCACACCTCGCCCGTGCAGATCCGCTCCCTGCTGGACCGCGAGCTGCCGGTCTACGTGATCTGCCCCGGCCGCGTGTACCGCACCGACGAGCTGGACGCCACGCACACCCCGGTCTTCCACCAGGTCGAGCTGCTCGCCGTCGACGAGGGCCTGACCATGGCCGACCTCAAGGGCACCCTGGACCACATGGTCCAGTCGCTGTTCGGCCCGGACATGAAGACCCGGCTGCGGCCGAACTTCTTCCCGTTCACCGAGCCGTCCGCCGAGATGGACATGGTGTGCTACGTCTGCCGCGGCGCGTCCGTCGGCAACCCCGACAGGCCCTGCCGCACCTGCTCCAGCGAGGGCTGGATCGAGCTGGGCGGCTGCGGCATGGTCAACCCCAAGGTGCTGGCCGCCTGCGGTGTCGACCCGGAGAAGTACAGCGGGTTCGCCTTCGGGTTCGGCATCGAGCGGATGCTGATGTTCCGCCACAACGTCGAAGACATGCGAGACATGGTCGAGGGTGACGTCCGGTTCACCCGGCCGTTCGGGATGGAGATCTGATGCGTGTCCCGCTTTCCTGGCTGCGGGAGTACGTCGACCTGCCGGAGTCCGAGACCGGCCGTGACGTGCAGGCCAAGCTCATCGACTCCGGCCTCGAGGTCGAGACCGTCGAGCAGCTCGGCGCCGGCCTGAAGGGCCCCCTCGTCGTCGGCCAGGTGCTGACCATCGAGGAGCTGGAGGGCTTCAAGAAGCCGATCCGCTTCTGCACGGTCGACGTCGGCACCGCCAACGGCACCGGTGAGCCGCAGGAGATCGTCTGCGGTGCCCGCAACTTCGCGGTCGGCGACAAGGTCGTCGTGGTCCTGCCCGGCGCGGTGCTGCCCGGTGACTTCGCCATCGCCGCGCGCAAGACGTACGGCAAGACCTCGCACGGCATGATCTGCTCCACCGACGAGCTGGGCATGGGCGACGACGGCACCCACGGCATCATCGTGCTGCCGCCGGAGACCGAGGTCGGCAAGGACGCCATCGAGCTGCTGGAGCTCGTCGACGAGGTGCTGGACATCGCCGTCACCGCCAACCGCGGCGACTGCCTGTCCATCCGCGGCGTGGCCCGCGAGACCGCCATCGCCTACGGCCTGCCGCTGCGCGACCCGGCGCTGATCGACGTGCCCGCGCCGAACGCCTACGGCTACCCGGTGAAGGTCTCCGATCCGATGGGCTGCGACCGCTTCACCGCCCGCACCGTCACCGGTCTGAGCCCCGAGTCGCGGTCCCCGATCTGGCTGCGCCGCCGCCTGCAGAAGGTCGGCATGCGCCCGGTCTCGCTGGCCGTGGACGTCACCAACTACGTGATGATGGAGCTGGGCCAGCCCCTGCACGCCTACGACCGCACCTCGGTCCAGGGCGCCATCGGGGTCCGCCGCGCCGAGGAGGGCGAGAAGCTGCGCACCCTCGACGGGGTCGAGCGCACGCTGCACGCCGAGGACCTCGTCATCACCGACGAGCGCGGCCCCATCGGCCTGGCCGGTGTCATGGGCGGCGCGAACACGGAGATCGCCGATCACGACGACACCGAGCGCTCCACCTCGGACGTCGTGGTGGAGGCGGCCCACTTCAACGCCGTCTCCGTCGCGCGTACGGCCCGCCGGCACAAGCTGTCCACCGAGGCGTCCCGGCGCTACGAGCGCGGTGTCGACCCCGAGGCCGCCGCCGCTGCCGCGCAGCGCACCGTGGACCTGCTGGTCCTGCTCGCGGGCGGCACCGCCGAGGCCGGCGTCACCGAGATCGTCGCGCCGTCCGCGCCGCGCACGATCGCCATCCCGGCCGACCACCCGGACAAGGTCGCGGGCGTCACCTACGGCCGCGAGACCGTCGTCCGCCGTCTCCAGGAGATCGGCTGCGACGTGTACGGGCAGGACGAGCTGATCGTCACCGTCCCGTCCTGGCGGCCCGACCTCACCGAGCCCAACGACCTCGCGGAGGAGGTCATCCGGCTGGAGGGCTACGAGAACCTGCCCTCCACGCTGCCCAGGCCCCGCTCCGGCCGCGGCCTGACCCACCGCCAGCGGCTGCACCGCCGGATCGGGCGTGTCCTGGCGGGCGCGGGCTACGTCGAGGCGCCGAACTACCCGTTCGTCTCCGAGCAGGTCTTCGACCAGCTCGGTCTGGACGCCGGTGACCCGGCCCGCCGCGTGGTGAAGCTGGCCAACCCGCTCAACGACGAGGAGCCCGCGCTCCGCACCACGCTGCTGCCCGGCCTGCTGGGCGCGCTGCGCCGCAACGACGGCCGGGGCTCGCACGACCTGGCGCTGTTCGAGACCGGCCTGGTCTTCCTGCCGCGCGAGGCCGCCGCCGTCGCCGTGCACCTGCCCGTCGACCGCCGGCCCACCGACGAGGAGATCGCCCGCCTGGACGCCGTGCTGCCCGAGCAGCCGCGCCATGTGGCCGTCGCCCTCACCGGCGCCCGCGAGCAGGCCGGCTGGTGGGGCAAGGGCCGCCCGGCCGACTGGGCGGACGCCGTCGAGGCCGCCCGGACCGTCGCCCGCGAGGCCGGTGCCGAGCTGGTCGTGCGCAAGGCCCAGTACGGTCCCTGGCACCCCGGCCGCTGCGCCGAGCTGGCGGTCGTGGTGGACGGCGCCGAGCGCGTCGTCGGCCACGCGGGCGAACTCCACCCGCGCGTGCTCAAGGCCCTCGGCCTGCCCGAGCGCACCAGCGCGATGGAGGTCGACCTGGACGCCTTGGAGGAGGCCGGCGACGACACCCCGCAGGCGCCCGCCATCTCCACCTTCCCGGTCGCCACGCAGGACGTCGCGCTGGTCGTCGACAAGCCGGTGCCCGCCGCCGACGTGGAGGCCGCGCTGCGCGAGGGCGCGGGCGAGCTGCTGGAGTCCATCCGGCTGTTCGACGTGTACGAGAACCCGGAGCAGCTCGGCGAGGGCCGCAAGTCCCTGGCGTACGCGCTGCGCTTCCGGGCCGCCGACCGCACGCTGACCGTGGACGAGGCGTCCGCCGCGCGCGACGCCGCGATCGCCGTGGCGAACGAGCGCACGGGCGCGGAGCTGCGCGGCTGACCCCCGCGGGAAGCCGAAGGCACCGGCCGGTCACGGACTCGATCCGTGGCCGGCCGGCGC
>NZ_WWKH01000819.1:0-5317 GCF_009865595.1 Streptomyces sp. SID1328
CTGGCAGCGGGAGCAGGGTGTGCCAGCGGCGGTCGGAGAGCATCCGCGCCTGTTCGCGCAGGTGCCGGGCGACGACCTCGCCCTCGGCGTCGCGCCAGGTGTCGGTGGTCAGCAGGGCCCAGACGTAGTCGGCGGAGTAACCGGTGGTGGCGGGGCGTCCGGGGGCGCGGCGGGTGAGGCCGAGGACGCCGTCGCTGTCGTCGGGGTCGCCGGGGTCGTCGAGCGCGTGGTGGGCGCGCAGGGCGGCGACGACGGCCTGGTGGCGGGCCTTGGAGGTCTCGATCGGCCCGGCGGCCTCCAGGGCGCGGGCGAAGCACTCCAGGGCGTCGGCGAGCGCGAGGCGCTGGAGCCGCTGCGGCTGAAGGGAGTTGGGCAGACAGACCAGCCAGGCGACGGCCGCGCCGAGCGCGGTGAGCGCGGTGTGCGGCAGCACGTCGGTGAGTGCGGGCGTCCCCTCGGCGGTGACGGCGAAGGCGACCAGGATCAGTACGGCCCCGAGGCCCCGCAGCCCGGCGTAGTCACAGCCGAACTTGGCGAGTCCGGCGACCGCGGCCATGCCCGCCACGGCGGCGAGCCCCTGGGTCCAGGGGCCGGAGGGGCCCACCCGGACCGCGAGCAGCGAGCCGAGCCCCACGGCGGCCGTCATCGCCAGGGCGACCAGGGCGAGCACCCACAGCCGGCTGCGGCGGCGCAGCGGGAGGCTGCGCTCGAAGGTGATGGTGAAGGCGCCGAGAGCCGGGAAGACGGCGAGGCTCGGGTGGCCGAGCAGGACCAGCGGCAGGGTGGGCAGCGCCATGGTGAGCGCGGCCCGCAGCGCGAAAGGGAGCGCCCCGCTGACCTCGGCCATGGCGAATGAGCCGCGTGGCGAGAGAACACGGGCCAGTCCAGCGAGGAGCTGAGAGGTGTTGCCGCGTTTCATAGATCACTAACTCTAGCGAATCCGGCAGGGTCAAGCGCCCTCGCGCATTTCATTAGGTGAATTGCCGGGCAATTCCGAAGGCAAGTCCGGCACGGTGCGAATTCGGCATACGGTCTTCACGCGGCGGAAGGTGCCCTCAAGCCTTCCGGGTTCGACCCGGGGAGCGCCGGCGGGCAGGATCCCCGGCCGGGCGGGCCGCTGGGCCGATTGGCTTTTCGGTCAGCGGTCGGGTACACCCATGACGTGCTGTTTCGCCAACTCGAATACCTCGTCGCTCTCTCGAGGGAGCACCATTTCGCCCGCGCCGCCCAGGCGTGCTCCGTATCCCAGCCCGCGCTCTCCGAGGCGATCCGGAAGCTGGAGGACGAGCTTGACGTGCCGTTGGTCCGACGCGGCCGCAAGTACGAGGGGCTCACCCCGGAGGGCGAGCGCATCGTCGTGTGGGCGCAGCGGATTCTCGCGGACCGTGACGCGCTGCGGGACGAGGTCGGTGCCCTGCGCTGCGGGCTCAGCGGCAGGATGCGGATCGGCTCGGTGCCGACCGCGTCCGCGGCCGTCTCGCTGCTGACCGGTCCGTTCTGCACGGAGCATCCGCTGGTCACCGTGGAAGTGATGGCGGACCTCCAGTCCCAGGACATTCTCCGCCAGCTCCAGAATTTCGAGATCGACGCCGGAATCACGTATCTGCCGGAAGAACTCTCGGGGCATTTCCACGCCATTCCGCTCTATGAGGAACGTTATGTGCTGCTGATCACCGCGGCCGATGGTCTGGCGCACCGGTCGACGGCGACCTGGGCGGAGGCCGCCCGGCTCCCGCTGTGCCTGCTGAACGAGTCGATGCAGGGCCGGCGGGTGCTGGACGACGTGTTCGCCAAGGCCGGGGCGAAACCGACGCCCCGGGTGGAGACAGACTCCGTCGCCGCGCTGTTCGCGCACGTCAGGACCGGCCGGTGGGCGAGCGTCGTCCCGCACGCCTGGCTGCACGTGTTCGGTGTGCCGCACGGCATGCGGGCGGTGCCGCTGGTGGAACCGGACTGGACGGTGCCGGTGGGCCTGGTGACGACGTCCCAGCAGCCGGGGTCGGTGATGGCCCGCGCGCTGACCGAGGTCGCCACGGAGACGGACGTGGCCGGCGCCCTGGAGCGGCTGCCCGGCGGCCCCGCGCTGCCGCCGGCGTAGCACCGGCCGTGGCCGCGCCCGTTCAGGCGCGGCCACCGGGGCGGGTCAGGCGACGGGCTGCGGTTCCAGGCGTTCGGCGCCGGTGTAGACGTTCATCGAGTCACCACGCAGGAAGCCGACCAGGGTCAGGCCGCTCTCGGCGGCGAGGTCGGCGGCGAGCGAGGACGGCGCGGAGACGGCGGCCAGCATCGGAATGCCGGCCATGACCGCCTTCTGCACCAGCTCGAACGAGGCCCGGCCGCTGACCACCAGGACGCAGCCGCGCAACGGGAGCATCCCGGAGCGCAGGGCGTGTCCGACGACCTTGTCGACGGCGTTGTGGCGGCCCACGTCCTCGCGCAGGCAGAGCAGTTCGCCGTCGGAGGAGAAGAGCCCGGCCGCGTGCAGGCCGCCGGTGCTGTCGAACACCTTCTGCGCGGCGCGCAGCTTGTCGGGCAGGGTCGCCAGCATCTGCGGGCTCATGCGCAGCTCGTCGTCGGCGACGGACCAGGCGGCGACGGTGCGGACCGCGTCCAGGCTGGCCTTGCCGCACAGGCCGCAGGAGGACGTGGTGTAGAAGTTGCGCTCCAGGGAGGCGTCGGGGGCCTCGACGCCGGGGCCGAGGACGACGTCGACCACGTTGTAGGTGTTGCTGCCGTCGTCGGTGGCGCCCAGGCAGTAGCGGATACCGGCCACGTCGGTCTCGGCGTGCGCGACGCCCTCGCTGACCAGGAAGCCGGCGGCGAGGTCGAAGTCGTCGCCGGGGGTGCGCATGGTCACCGTGAGCGGGCGGCCGCCGACGCGGATCTCCATCGGCTCCTCGGCCGCCAGGGTGTCCGGGCGGTGCGAGGACGCGCCGTCGCGGATGCGGAGCACTCGACGCCGCACGGTCACTCGTCCCATGGTCTTGTTCCTCTCCTCGGGCTCCGGGCCGGGGGTTGTGGTCGCCGCTGGAGCCGGTGTGTGCCGGTGGGTGGGGTCGGCTTGTCGGGGGCGGCGGCCGGGCCGTGGCCCGGGCCCGCCGGGTCGGCTCCTGTGGTGACGGCGTGCAGCGGTGGCGTGGGAAATCCACTCTAGGTGACGCCGTGGCACGAGGAGAGGGCGGAAGTACTGGCGTGGCGGCCCGGCCCGGAGGGGCGGGCGCGGGTACGGGGTGCGGGGTGCGGTTGGCATCCGCGGATGGCCCGGTCCCGCCGGGGAAGCGGGTACCGGGCCGTCCGCGGTACACATCCCCTCCCGGACCGTCGGGAGGGGGGTCCGGGGGGCGGATCAGCCGGCGAGGCCGGGAGCCGGGATGCGGGACGGCTCCAGCCGGATCAGCACACCCTTGGAGGTGGGGCAGTTGCTGATGTCGGCGACGCTGTCCAGCGGCACGAGCACGTTGGTCTCCGGGTAGTACGCGGCGGCGGAGCCGGGGCTCGTCGGGTAGGCGACGACCCTGAAGGACTCGGCGCGGCGCTCCTTGTCGGTCCACACGCTGACCAGGTCGACCATGTCGCCGTCGCGGAAACCGAACTGCTCCAGGTCGGCCGGGTTGACCATGACGACACGGCGGGCGTTGTGGATGCCCCGGTAGCGGTCGTTGGACGCGTACCAGATGGTGTTCCACTGGTCGTGCGAGCGCAGCGTCTGGAGCAGCAGGTGGCCGGCGGGTACGTGCGGCATCTCGAACCGGCTGGCCCAGAACTCGGCCTTGCCGCTCGGCGTCGGGAACGTGTCGTTGTTGACCGGGCTCGGCAGGTTGAAGCCTCCGGGCTGCCGGACGCGCTCGTTGAAGTTCTCGAAGCCGGGGACGACGCGCGAGATCCGGTCACGGATCCGGTCGTTGTCGGCCTCGAAGCTCTGCCACGGGATGCCGTACGTGTCGCCGAGGGTGGCGATCGCCAGGCGGCTGATGATGGCGACCTCGCTGAGCAGGTGCTCGGAGGCCGGGGGCAGCTTGCCGTGCGAGCGGTGGACGTCGCTCATCGAGTCCTCGACGGTGATCCACTGCTCGACGCCGTTCTGCATGTCCCGGTCGCTGCGGCCCAGGGTGGGCAGCAGCAGCGCGGTGTCGCCGCAGACGGTGTGGGAGCGGTTGAGCTTGGTCGAGATGTGCGCGGTCAGCGAGCAGTTGCGCATGGCCTGCTCGGTGTACTCGCTGTCCGGCGTGGCGCGGACGAAGTTGCCGGCCACCCCGAGGAAGAACTTGGCCTTGCCCTCGTGCATGGCGCGAATGCCCTGTACGGCGTCGTAGCCGTGGTGGCGGGGCGGCTCGAAGCCGAACTCGCGGCCCAGCGCGTCCAGGAACGCGTCGGACATCTGCTCCCAGACGCCCATGGTGCGGTCGCCCTGCACGTTGGAGTGGCCGCGGACGGGACAGACACCGGCGCCGGGCCTGCCGATGTTGCCGCGCAGCATCAGGAAGTTGACGATCTCGCGGATGGTGGCGACACCGTGCTTCTGCTGGGTCACGCCCATCGCCCAGCAGACGATGGCGCTCTTGCTCCTCATGACCCGCTCGTGGACCTCCTTGATCTCGTCCAGGGTCAGGCCCGTGGCGAGGAGGATGTCGTCCCAGGAGATCTTGCGGACGCTCTCGGCGAACTCCTGGAAACCGCGGGAGTTCTTGTTGATCCACGCGTGGTCGAGCACGGCGCCCGGCGCGGCGTCCTCGGCGTCCAGCAGGAGCTTGTTGAGGCCCTGGAAGAGGGCCATGTCGCCGCCGGCGCGGATGTGCACGAACTGATCGGCGATCTGGGTGCCGTTGCCGATCACACCGCGCGCCTTCTGCGGGTGCTTGAACCGCATCAGGCCCGCCTCGGGGAGGGTGTTGACCGCGACGACCTCGCCGCCGTTGCGCTTGGTCTCCTCCAGCGCGGCGAGCATGCGCGGGTGGTTGGTGCCGGGGTTCTGGCCGACCAGGAAGATCAGGTCGGAGTGGTGGATGTCGTCCAGCGAGACGCTGCCCTTGCCGATGCCGAGCGCGGCGCCCAGACCCCAGCCGGTGGACTCGTGGCACATGTTGGAGCAGTCCGGCAGGTTGTTGGTGCCGAACGCGCGGGAGAACAGCTGGAGGAGGAAGGCGGCCTCGTTGTTCAGGCGGCCCGAGACGTAGAACATCGCCTCGTCGGGCGAGGTGAGCTGCTTCAGCTCCTTCGCCAGGACCTCGAACGCCTGCTCCCAGCGGATGGGCTCGTAGTGGGTGGCGCCGGGCCACTTCACCATGGGCTCGGTGAGCCGGCCCTGCTGGTTGAGCCA
>NZ_WWKH01000009.1:0-4837 GCF_009865595.1 Streptomyces sp. SID1328
GACGAGCAGTCGCCTGCCGTGAACGGTCAGCCGGGCATTCCGGTGGGACACCAAGAGGTCTTCGCCATGTTCACGACCCACCAGTGTCAACGACGCTCGTGATCAATACACCTGGGCGGCCTACGCGGTTGTGGCGATGCCGCCGTCGACGGGGATCACGGCGCCCGTCAGGTATGCGCCTGCCCGGCTGGCGAGGAACACGGCGACACCTGCCATGTCGTCGTCGCGGCCGATCCGGCGTAGTGGGGCCGACGCCGCGATCGCCTCACCGAACTCATCGAGGGTTGCAGCCATCATCGCCGACGGGAACGGTCCCGGCGCCACTGCGTTCACGGTGACGTGCTGCGGTCCTAGTTCCTTGGCGAGCACTCTGGTGAGTTGATGCAGTGCGGCCTTGCTGCTGGAGTACGAGTAGTTGGGCCGCTGGGGGATATGGATGGCGGCGATGCTGCCGATGTTGATGATCCGCGCGGGATCGTCGGCGGTGCCGGCCCTGCGAAGTGCGGGCAGCAGTGCCTGGACCAGCCAGAACGGCGACTTCAGGTTGAGGTCGACGACCGTGTCCCAGGCGGCGTCTGGGAACGTCGCCAGCGGCTCGTCCCACATGGCGCCCGCGTTGTTGACGAGGATGTCGAGACGCTCCGAGTCGGCGGTGACGAGGTCGGACAGTCGCCGACACTCGTCGTGGCGGGACAGGTCGCCGGGGATGGCCCGCACCTCGCCGAATCTGGACAGCTGTTCCTGCGCCTGAGCGCACGCTTCTGCGTTGCGGGAGCTGATGACCACGCGGGCGCCCGCCTGGAGAAGGCCACGCGCGATCATCATCCCGATGCCTCTGGTGCCACCGGTGACGAGCGCGCGCTTTCCCTGCAGATCGAAAAGTTCTGCGTGCGGTGTGAATTGGTTGTCTGCCACTTGCCGCCTTACTCGTTGGTCGTGCGGGATGATGTGTCGACGCGTCAGGTCTTCGGTTCAGCTGTCTCAACGCTATGGCCTTGGAGCGCACTCCAAGCAAGCGGATCAGGGTCCCGACGGGCCGCGTCCGCAACCGCCTCAAGCGCGGATCGCGCGGCGGACGGCCGCCCCAGTTCGACAGGGACGACTACAAGCAGCGGCACGCGGTCGAGTGCGGGATCAACGGCCTCAAGCGCCACCGGGCTGTAGCCACGAGGTATGACAAGCTCGCGGTCCGCCACGAGGCGACCGTGCTGGTCGCAGTCCTTAACGAGTGGCTGCCCGATCACACGGTTGTCACATTCGGCTGCGAGAATCGGGCTTGTTCCCGGCCGAGTGCGGCAGGAGCGCTTCGAGTGCCGTCCGAGTGGTGGAGGAGGTCGTGACGTCCATGTCGCGTCCGCTGCGCAAGCTGGGGTTTCTGACGATCGGGCTATTCGATCCGGCGGAGCCCGCCCGGGGTCACGCCGACACGCTGGAGATCATCGAGCTGGGCGAGCGGCTGGGCTTCGACAGCGCCTGGGTGCGGCACCGGCACCTCCAGTACGGCATCTCGTCGCCCGTCGCCGTGCTGGCGGCCGCCTCGCAGCGCACCCGGCGCATCGAGCTGGGGACGGCGGTGATCCCGCTGGGCTGGGAGAACCCGCTGCGCCTCGCCGAGGACCTGGCCACGGTGGACGTGCTCTCCGGTGGGCGTCTCAATCCAGGGGTCAGCGCGGGACCGCCGATCCACTACGACCAGGTCAAGGAGGCTCTCTATCCGGCCTCCGTCGAGGCGGAAGACTTCGGTTACGGGCGAGTGCGGCGGCTCCTCGACTTCATCGAGGGTGAGCCGGCCACCAACTTCAAGGGCGCCGAGGGCTTCGAGGAGTACTCCGACGTCGTCCAGCCGCACTCTCCCGGCCTCGCCCGACGCATGTGGTACGGCGGCGGCAGCCTCGCCTCGGCACGCTGGGCCGGTGAGCAGGGCATGAACCTGCTCACCAGCAGTGTGGTCAAGGCCGAGGGCCCTGACGCCCCGCTGGACTTCGCGGCGATCCAGGCGGCCCAGATCCGGGAGTTCCGCGCGCGGCACCCCGAGGGGGCGGCGGCCCGGGTCTCCCAGGGTCTGGTGGTGATCCCGACCGACTCCGCGACGGCGGGACAGCGGGCGCGATACGCCGAGTTCGCCGCCGCCCGGCTGCCCCGCACGTCCTCACCACAGGGTCCGGCGCGGCTGCTGTTCGCGCCGGATCTGGTAGGCACCAGCGAGGAGATCGCCGAGCGGCTACACGCGCACGCGGGGTTCCGCGAGGTGGACGAGGTGGCGTTCGCGCTGCCGTTCACCTTCCGGCACGAGGACTACGTACAGATCCTCACCGACATCGCGACGAAGCTCGGCCCCGCGCTGGGGCGCCCTGACGGCGGGCACCCCGGCGGCTGATCACCAGCGGCCGGGTGCCGTACCCGTCAGCGTCTCGGACGGCCTGCCGTCCACCCCGACCGGCATGTCGCCCGCCAGCATCACCCGGTGCTGGGTCGTCGAACGGAACTTCGGCTGGGCTCATGACCGCCACCCAGAGTCAACTCCGAACTGCGGCCAGCTGGGGTGCCTGGGAGCGGCTAGCTTCCGGGTGATGCCGCGCGATCGAGCCACGCCGCGCCGAGATCGGTCAGGCGCCATCGGGGGCCGGTCCCGCGCGGCTCGGTGTCATCTTCCTGAATCAGGTGCTGATCTGCGAGATGGCGCAGGTCGATGAGGATGCCGGTCTCGATGTGGGCGCCACGCCTTCCGAGTTCCAGGTCGATCGATCGCGTGTCCCAGCGCCCGGCCCCATCGCGGACCACTTCCAGGTATGCACGGGTCGGGGGAGCGCGGCGAGGCGATTCCTACTCAGGTGAGTCCGAGCAGTCCGAGCGGGCGCTCGGGGTTGCGGGCGTTGTGGCGCAGGGCGGTGGCGATGTTGTTTACCCCGGCCAGCCTCAGGGCTCCTATGGCGAGGTTGCGGCAGGTGGCCATGGCCCGGGGCGCGTTGCCAGTGCGCAGTTGCGAGGCGTCCTCGGTGAAGGTGGTGTCCCTGACATGGTGCAGGGCCTCGACCTGCCAGTGGCCACGTATGAGCTGTGCGAGGTGGGTGGGTGTGGTGTGTTCGACGGCCAGGCTGGTGACGGCGTAGACGGTCTTCATCGTCGTGGTGCCGGTTTTGCGGTGGGTGCGGCGGCGCTTGATCTGGATAGCCTGCCGGGCTCCGGGGAAGTGCAGGTTACTCACGGTGGCCGCCTTGATCCGTCGGATCTCCAATCGCCCGTGGCCGGTGCTGCGGGTGCGGCCTTGGAGCGGGATCTCCTTCCACGGAAGGGCCTTGAGCTGCTTACGGAGAAGTTTCTGGTTGCCCTTGGCGATCACGATGCAGTGGGCCCCGCGCCCCAGGAGGTAGTCGGCGTGCTCGCGCTGGGTGTGCATGGCGTCGCTGGTGATCACCACGCAGGCCCAGGTCGGCGACAGTGTCCAGGAGGGGCTGGAAGCGGGTGATCTCGTTCGTCTTGTCGCCGACGTCGAGGTGGCCCTCGTCGGCGAGGGAGCGGTAGGCCCCAGGGCCGGAGTCGACGATGCACCGTTTCGGCCAGCCACTCTTCGCTCAGGGAACACGCCCTGCGCAGTGGCGTCTCCGACGCGAGAGCCGATGTGTGACGCCTGCGCCGCCACATCGCAGCACACACGACCGCCGCCGCTCGCCGGTGCTTCAGGACGGCTCGCCGGGGAACTCGTCGGCACCGACGAGTGACGAAGGAGCCGCCGTCCACCGGCCGGTCCCGGCCCTTCGGAGCAATGGCCACCACGGGAGGCCGAACCCGGTGTAGGGAGCGGCCTTCGGCCCCTCGCGGGAACGGTCGTCTCGAAGCACTCATTCGACTTGGAGCCGGCATGAAGTCGCACACCACGCCCGTCGCCCTGGTCACGGGGTCCGACTCGGGAATCGGCCGGGCCACCGCGGTCCGGCTGGCCGAAGCCGGCCTGGACATCGGCGTGACCTGGTACCACGACCGCGAAGGCGCACAACGGACGGCGGACGAGGTTCGCAAGGCCGGACGCCGCGCCGAGGTCGAACAGTTGGACCTCACCCGCCTGCCGGAGGGCGCCGATGTCGTCGACCGGCTGGCCGTACGGCTCGGCAGGATCGACGTGCTGGTCAACAATGCGGGAACCGGCACCATGACGCCGTTTCTCGAACTGGACCTCGGCACGGTGCGCCAAGTTCTGGACGTCGACCTCGTGGGGCCTTTCCTGTGCTCCCAGCGTGCCGCCCGCCGCATGATCGCTCAGGGTGACGGCGGCCGGATCGTCAACGTCACGAGCGTCCACGAACACCAGCCGCGCGTGGGCGCGGCACCGTATTGCGCGGCCAAGGGCGGCCTCGGGCTGCTCACCCAAGTCATGGCGCTCGAGTTGGCCGAACATGGGATCACCGTCAATGCCGTCGCCCCTGGGGAGATCGCCACGCCGATGACGGGCCAGGAGGACGCCGACGTCGACGCCGAGCGGCGCCCCGGCATACCACTGGGACGGCCCGGGGACGCCCGCGAGGTCGCGGCTGTCATCGCGTTCCTGGCGGGGCCCGACGCCTCCTATGTCACGGGCGCCTCGTGGGTGGTCGACGGGGGCATGCTGCGGATGGGCCCGCAAGCCGGCAGCCACCTGCCCGACGGCGCCTGGCGCCGTCCGTGACCGGAGAGACCCGTCCCCGTTCGTCAGGGCTTGCCGGCCTGAGCGTCACTGGTCAGGTGGCGCAACGCTGACGTCGCCGAGAGCGGACTCGGAGTCACGCTCCACAGGCTCACCCATGACGTCCACCGCGAACGCCCACCACAACCAGCTCACGGCCGTCAACGCCCAGGGCACCGG
>NZ_WWKH01000083.1:0-14442 GCF_009865595.1 Streptomyces sp. SID1328
TCCGGCGCCCGCGCGCGGCCAGCCAGGCGCCGAAGTGGCCGGCGAACCAGGAGCGCAGCCCGTCCACGTCCGCGAGCCCGAGTTCGGCGGCGCGGGCCCTCGCGGTGGCCGACTTCCGCCACTGGCCGGGAGGGCACTCGTCGCCGCCGAGGTGCACGAAGGGCGAGGGGAACAGCGCCAGCACCTCCTCCAGCACGCCCTCGTAGAACTCGAGGACGGCCTCGGTGGGGGCGAGCACGTGCGGGGAGATCCCCCAGTCGTCCCGGACGGTGACGGCGGCGGTGTCGACGGCGGTGTCGACGGCGTCGGTGTTGCCGAGTTCCGGGTAGGCGGCGATGGCGGCCTGGGAGTGGCCGGGAAGATCGATTTCCGGGACGACGGTGATATGCCGTTCGGCGGCGTAGGAGACGATCTCCCGGATGTCGTCCCGGGTGTAGTGGCCGCCGTGCGGTTTCGCCTCCCAGAGGGAGGACGATCGGTGGCCGAATTTGGTCCGCGCGCGCCAGGAGCCGATCTCGGTGAGCCGGGGGTGGCGCTCGATCTCGATGCGCCAGCCCTGATCGTCCGTCAGGTGCAGGTGCAGGACGTTGAGTTTGTGCGCGGCCAGCAGATCGAGATAGCGCAGCACGCCTTCCTTGGGCATGAAGTGCCGGGCCACGTCGAGCAGCAGGCCGCGCCAGCCGAAGCGAGGCGTGTCGCTGATCCGCACCGGCGGCAGCCGCCAGGTCCGGCCGGGCAGCGGGGCGCGCCGGAAGGCGTCGGGGCCGAGCAGTTGCCGGAGCGTCTGGGCGCCCCAGAACAGCCCGGCCGGACCGCCCCCGCGCAGGTCGGCGCCGGTGGGCGTGACGTCGAGCCGGTAGCCCTCGGCGCCCAGTTCCCCGGTGAGAAGCGGGTCGACGGTGAGCCGTACGGCGTTCTCTCCGGTGCCGTCGGCCGGGGGCAGGGGAAAGCCGGTGGCCGCGCCCAGGGTGGCGCGCAGCCAGCGCGCGGTGCCCTCGGCGCCCTCCCCCACGACGGCCAGACCGGTGCCGGGACCGAGGGCGAATCCCTCGCCCGGTTCCCCGTACGCCTCCGCGGGCGCCGGAATCAGCTCAGGAATCCCACCGGTCACTTCAGCCCCCGCAATACCTCGGCGCACAGCCTGGAATCCGTATCAGGGGGACGTTGCCCCGGCGCCCGGTGAAACACGCGCGAAAATCACGGGGAAGGGCGCCGGAGGCAATCCGCGAGGGAGCGGGGTGGGGCAGGACGGGTTACTTCTTGTCCTTGTCCCCGCCCTTGTCGCCACCGCTGCTCATGGACTCGTAGATCTCTTTGCACATGGGGCAGACGGGGTACTTCTTCGGGTCGCGGCCCGGCACCCAGACCTTGCCGCACAGCGCCACGACGGGGGTGCCGTCCAGGGCGCTCGCCATGATCTTGTCCTTCTGGACGTAGTGGGCGAAGCGCTCATGGTCGCCGTCGCCGTGGGACACCTGTGGCGTCGGCTCGACGAGGGTCCCCGTACCAGTCCCGCGCTCGGGCTCAAGAGTGCTCATACCGCCAAGGGTACTGAAGCTCACGGCCATCAGTTGAGCGACGGGTCGTCCGGATAGGTGGCCACCATCGCCAGGTCTCCGCGCTGCCGTCGCAGCACCTCGCGCCACAGCCGTTCGGGCTCCGGGGAGGAGATGTCACCGGGCTCGGACTCGACCACGTACCAGGCGCCCTGGTCCAGCTCGTCCTGGAGCTGGCCCGGCCCCCAGCCCGCGTACCCGGCGAAGATGCGCAGCGCGCCGAGGGCGGAGGCGACCAGCTCGGGCGGGGTCTCCAGGTCGACCAGACCGATCGCGCCGTGCACCCGGCGCCAGCCGAGCGGGACCGCGCTCTCCCCCTCCCCGCTGCCGGGGATCACGGCGACACCGAGCGCGGAGTCCAGCGAGACGGGGCCGCCCTGGAAGACCACGCCGGGCTCGCCCGCCAGGGCCGCCCAGCCGGCCAGCACGTCCCGCACGTCCACCGGGGTGGGGCGGTTGAGGACCACACCCAGGGAGCCCTCCTCGTCGTGGTCGAGGAGAAGCACGACCGCGCGGTCGAAGTTCGGGTCCGCCAGAGCGGGGGTTGCCACGAGCAGCCGCCCTGTGAGCGAGGACACCTCGGTCATGCCAGACATGATCCCGCATCTTGCGCCCGCGTGGGGGCCGCAAGGCGCATGAACAGCAAGCACGCCCGTACGGAGACCCGGCGGTCCGGTGACCCGACGTGCCTGCGGGGAAACGGTTCGTGTTGTGACACGGCTGGCGGGTACTCGGGCTTACGGACGAAGGGTGATCGGCGATTACCCTGTCTCTCCGGCCCCTGCGCAAAGTGATCGGCCGACCCCTGCCCGACTCATCGGAACGCGAGATTCATGACCGTCAACGACGATGTCCTGCTTGTCCACGGCGGAACCCCGCTGGAGGGCGAGATCCGTGTCCGCGGTGCGAAGAACCTCGTGCCGAAGGCCATGGTCGCCGCCCTTCTGGGCAGCGCGCCCAGCCGCCTGCGCAATGTCCCGGACATCCGAGACGTGCGGGTCGTGCGCGGCCTGCTCCAGTTGCACGGCGTGACGGTGCGGCCGGGCGAGGAGCCGGGTGAGCTGATCCTGGACCCGACCTACGTCGAGAGCGCGAACGTCGCCGACATCGACGCCCACGCGGGTTCCAGCCGTATCCCGATCCTGTTCTGCGGCCCGCTGCTGCACCGCCTGGGCCACGCCTTCATCCCCGGTCTCGGCGGCTGCGACATCGGCGGCCGGCCGATCGACTTCCACTTCGACGTGCTGCGCCAGTTCGGCGCGACCATCGAGAAGCGGGCGGACGGCCAGTACCTGGAGGCCCCGCAGCGGCTGCGCGGCACGAAGATCGAGCTGCCGTACCCGTCGGTGGGCGCCACCGAGCAGGTGCTGCTGACGGCCGTGCTGGCCGAGGGTGTCACCGAGCTGTCCAACGCGGCCGTGGAGCCCGAGATCGAGGACCTCATCTGCGTGCTGCAGAAGATGGGCGCGATCATCGCCATGGACACCGACCGGACGATCCGCATCACCGGTGTGGACTCGCTCGGCGGCTACAACCACCGCGCCCTCCCGGACCGCCTGGAGGCGGCCTCCTGGGCTTCCGCGGCGCTCGCGACCGGCGGCAACATCTACGTCCGGGGCGCCCAGCAGCGCTCGATGATGACGTTCCTGAACACCTACCGCAAGGTCGGCGGCGCCTTCGAGATCGACGACGAGGGCATCCGCTTCTGGCACCCCGGCGGCCAGCTCAAGTCCATCGCGCTGGAGACGGACGTGCACCCCGGCTTCCAGACCGACTGGCAGCAGCCGCTGGTGGTGGCCCTCACCCAGGCCACGGGCCTGTCCATCGTCCACGAGACGGTGTACGAGTCCCGGCTCGGCTTCACCTCGGCGCTGAACCAGATGGGCGCGCACATCCAGCTCTACCGCGAGTGCCTGGGCGGCTCGCACTGCCGCTTCGGCGCGCGGAACTTCCTGCACTCGGCGGTCGTCTCCGGCCCGACCAAGCTGCAGGGCGCCGACCTGGTCATCCCCGACCTGCGCGGCGGCTTCTCGTACCTCATCGCGGCCCTCGCCGCCGAGGGCACCTCGCGCGTCCACGGCATCGACCTGATCAACCGCGGCTACGAGAACTTCATGGAGAAGCTCGTGGAGCTGGGCGCGAAGGTCGAACTCCCCGGCAAGGCGCTCGGCTGACGGGTCCCGCGCACGCAAATGGGCGACCCCCCTGGTGACAGGGGGGCCGCCCATTTCGACTTCGCCCACTGGGGCGTGCCCCGTAAGGGGCGCGGGGAACTGCGCGACAAGCCAGGGGCGGCCCGCAGATCACGGCGGCGCCCAGTTGCCCGGTGCCCCGAGCGGAGCGCTTACTTGCCCTTGGCGGCTTCCTTGAGCTTCGAGCCCGCGGAGACCTTCACGCTGTAGCCGGCCGGGATGTTGATGGGCTCACCGGTCTGCGGGTTGCGCGCGGTACGAGCGGCACGGTGGGTGCGCTCGAAGGTCAGGAAGCCGGGGATGGTGACCTTCTCGTCTCCCTTGGAGACGATGTCGCCGACGACCTCGGCGAACGCGGCCAGCACGGCGTCGGCGTCCTTGCGGGTCACCTCGGCGCGGTCGGCCAGCGCGGCCACCAGCTCACTGCGGTTCATGTTCTTACTCCCGTGTTCTTCTTGCCGATGAGGCGTGAGGTGAGATCGATGCCGATGCGCTCGCGCCCAGAGACGCATCCTGCCCCTACCTGCGGCGGGAAAGCCAATCCGGCACCCGTAGGAGTCATGAGACCACCCTGGGGAGTCACAGGAAAAGCGCCTGCCCCGCCGACACCCTAGAGGGCGTCACGACCGGGGAACCGACGACTCGCCGTAGGGGAGGCCGCGTCGGTCCCACAACCTCCCCGACCCTACGGCAAGCACTGCTAGGACGCCGCTCCGGCCGCCTTGGCGGCCTCCCGGACGGCCCCGGCCACCGCGCCCGCGACCTTGTCGTTGAAGACGCTGGGGACGATGTAGTTCGGGTTCAGCTCGTCCTCCGTCACCACGTTGGCGAGGGCCTGCGCGGCGGCGAGCATCATCTCGGTGTTGACGGTGCGGGACTGGGCGTCCAGCAGGCCCCGGAAGACACCGGGGAAGACCAGCACGTTGTTGATCTGGTTGGGGAAGTCCGAGCGGCCGGTGGCCACCACGGCGGCCGTCTGCCGGGCCACGGCGGGGTCGACCTCGGGGTCCGGGTTCGCCAGTGCGAAGACGATCGCGCCGTCCGCCATGGCGGCCACGTCGGTGCCGTCCAGGACGTTCGGGGCGGAGACGCCGATGAAGACGTCGGCGCCGCGCACGGCCTCCTTGAGGGTGCCGGTGAGACCCTCGGGGTTGGTGTTGTCCGCGATCCAGCGCAGCGGGGAGTCGGCGGGGGCGTCCACCAGGTCCTCGCGGCCGGCGTGCACCACGCCGTGGATGTCGGCGACGACGGCGTTCTTGACGCCCGCGGCCAGCAGCAGCTTCAGGATGGCCGTACCGGCCGCTCCGGCGCCGGACATGACGACCCGGATGGACTCCATCGAACGGCCGGTGACACGCAGCGCGTTGGTCAGCGCGGCGAGCACGACGATGGCGGTGCCGTGCTGGTCGTCGTGGAAGACCGGGATGTCCAGGGCCTCGCGCAGCCGGGCCTCGATCTCGAAGCAGCGGGGGGCGGAGATGTCCTCCAGGTTGATGCCCGCGAAGCCGGGGGCGATGGCCTTGACGATCTCCACGATCGCGTCGGTGTCCTGGGTGTCCAGGCACAGCGGCCAGGCGTCGATGCCGGCGAACCGCTTGAACAGGGCCGCCTTGCCCTCCATGACCGGCAGCGCGGCCTTGGGGCCGATGTTGCCGAGGCCGAGCACCGCGGAACCGTCCGTCACGACCGCAACGGAGTTGCGCTTGATGGTCAGGCGCCGGGCGTCCTCGGGGTTCTCCGCGATGGCCATGCAGACGCGGGCCACACCGGGCGTGTAGACCATGGAGAGGTCGTCACGGTTGCGGATGGGGTGCTTGGACTGCATCTCGATCTTGCCGCCGAGGTGCATGAGGAACGTACGGTCGGAGACCTTGCCGAGCGTGACGCCCTCGATGTTCCGCAGCTCTTCGACGATCTCGTCGGCGTGCGCGGTGGAGCTGGCCGCGATGGTGACGTCGATCCGGAGCTTTTCGTGCCCGGAGGCGGTGACGTCGAGGCCGGTGACCGAGCCTCCGGAGGACTCGACGGCGGTGGTGAGCTGCGATACGGCCGTTCCGCTCGCGGGCACCTCCAACCGGACCGTCATCGAGTAGGAGACGCTGGGCGCCGTTGCCATGGCCGACTTCCTCTGCTTTCACCGTGTCGCGTGTTGTGCCGTCCGATCGTCGCACCTACCGCCGAGTACGTGGTAGTCGGCTCCGATTGCGGACGTTGTGTTCTCGGGCCGTCACCCAAGACGAGAGGCCCACGTCACAGGGACGTGGGCCTCTCGCTCACATTCATGACACCGACCCGCCATGCTCGCCTCGCGGCAAGTGGTCGCTCGTAGCGACGAAGGTTGGGCCCGGGGGCTTGGATCGGGCCGGTGTCACGACAAGGCTAACAAACGCACCCCCAGGGGCATTCCCCCGTGCGCGGGGTTCTCGAAAACAGTCCCCGTTCAGTCCCGCAGCAGGTCCGGGACGCGGGCCGTGTCGGGCTCGTCGCGGTCGCCGGAGACCACGGTGAGCTGCTGGGTCGCGCGGGTGAGGGCGACGTACAGCACGCGCAGGCCGGCCGGGGACTCGTCGGCGATCTCGGCCGGGGAGACGACCACGGTCGCGTCGTACTCCAGGCCCTTGGCCTCCAGGCTGCCGAGGGCGACCACGCGGTCCCCGAGCCCGGCGAGCCAGCGGCGGGCCTCCTCGCGCCGGTTCATGGCGACGACGACGCCGACGGTGCCGTCGACCAGGGACAGCAGCCGCTCGGCCTCCGCGCGGACGGTGGCGGCCAGGGAGTCCCCGGCGACCTCGAAGCGCGGCTGGACGCCGGTGGAGCGTACGGCGCGGGGGGACGCGGAGCCGGGCATGGCGAGGGCGAGCACCTTGGCGGCCAGCTCGGCGATCTCGGCGGGGTTGCGGTAGTTGACGGTCAGCTCGAAGCGGCGCCGGGGTCTGGAGCCCAGGGCCTCGTCGCGGGCCTCGGCCGCCTCGTCCGGGTCGGACCAGGAGGACTGGGCGGGGTCGCCGACGACCGTCCAGGTGGCGTGCCGGCCCCGGCGGCCGACCATGCGCCACTGCATCGGGGTGAGGTCCTGCGCCTCGTCCACGATGACGTGCGCGTACTCGGTGCGCTCCTGGGCGAGCCGCTCGGCGCGCTCGCGCTGGGTCTCCTCGCGCACCGGCATCAGCTCCTCCAGGCCGGTGAGCTGGTCCAGCGGGTCGAGTTCGCGCTTCCTGCGGGGGCGGGCGGGGGCGCCGAGGATCGCCTGGAGTTCATCCAGCATGGCGATGTCGTGCACGGAGAAGCCGTCCCGCTTCAGCGCGCGGGCGACCTTGCGGACCTCGCCGGGGTTGAGCACCCGGCGGGCCCAGCGGCCGAGCCGCTTCTCGTCGGCCATGGCGGCGAGGACGCCCTTGGGGGTCAGCTCGGGCCACCAGGCGTCGAGGAAGGCGATGAAGGTGTCCTCGTCGGCCACGTCCTCGTCGAAGGAGGCGCGCAGCTCGGCGGCCAGCTCCGGGTCGGTGTGCCGGGAGGCGGCGCCGGACTTGGCCCACAGGGCGTCCAGCAGCAGCTTGCGGGCACGGGGGCGGAGCAGGTTGACGGGGGCGGTGCCGCCGAGAGCGGTGCGGCGGACGGACTCCAGCTCCCGGGATTCCAGTTCCAGGCGGCGGCCGAAGGCGACGACGCGGAGCCGGTCGGGCAGGGCGTCGGCGTCGGTGCCGAGTTCGAGGGCGCCGCGTGCCGCCCGGCGCAGCACCTTCAGCATCCGGTACGAGCCCTTGGCGCGGGCGATGGCCGGGGAGTCGTGGAGCGTGGCCTCGACACCGTCGACCAGCGAGCCGATCGCGCGGATGGCGACCTGGCCCTCCTCGCCGAGGGAGGGCAGCACGCCCTCGGTGTAGGCCACCAGCAGCGGGGTCGGCGAGACGATCAGGATGCCGCCCGCGTAGCGTCTGCGGTCCTGGTAGAGCAGATAGGCCGCGCGGTGCAGGGCGACGGCGGTCTTGCCGGTGCCGGGACCGCCCTCCACGTAGGTGACGGAGGCGGCGGGGGCGCGGATGACCTGGTCCTGCTCGGCCTGGATCGAGGAGACGATGTCCCGCATGGTGTGCCCGCGCGCCTGGCCGAGGGCGGCCATCAGCGCGCCGTCGCCGATGACGGGCAGCTCCTCGCCGTCCAGGGTGGCCTTCAGCTCGGGGCGCATCAGGTCGTCCTCGACCCCGAGGACGCGGCGGCCCTTGGAGCGGATGACCCGGCGCCGCACGACCCGGCCGGGGTCGACGGGAGTGGAGCGGTAGAACGGGGCGGCGGCCGGCGCCCGCCAGTCGATGACCAGCGGTGAGTAGTCCTCGTCCAGGACACCGATCCGCCCGATGTGCAGGGTCTCGGCGATGTCGGCCGTGTTGTCCGGGCGTACGGCCCCCTCGGCGGGCTCGACGGCGGTGTACGCGCCGTCCGGGCCCTTTTTGCCGTCCTTGCCCTGGAGCAGGTCGACCCGGCCGAAGAGGAAGTCCTCGAACTCGTTGTTGAGCCGGTTGAGGTGGATACCGGCCCGGAAGACCTGCGCGTCCCGCTCGGCCAGCGCGCCCGGCGTCCCCACGTGGCCGCGCTGGGCCGCGTCGTGCATCAGGAACTCGGCCTCGTGGATCTTCTCCTCGAGCCGCCGGTACACCCGGTCCAGGTGTTCCTGTTCGACGCTGATCTCTCGGTCCCGTACGGAGTCGTTCGCGCCGTTAACCGAGCCGACCGCGGAATGCTGAACCTGAGCGGCCACCGGGCCCCCTTCTGACGTGCTGGGCAGCCGTCAACCGTACGCGAAGAGGACCCGGCAAAGCTACGCGGGCGTGATTCCAGCAGCCACTAGGCGTCCACTTGGACGAGCTTCTTGCCGTCCAGGGTCATGACGTCGAAGTGGTCGATCTCTCCGGGCTGGAGAGCGGTGCCGCCCCCGATGAACAGGGGGTTGCGGGCCTGCTCGGTCCTGGCGTCCGGGAGGCCGTAGCCGTCCTTGGGCACGCTCCAGGAGCCGAGCGTCTGCCGCTCGCCGTTCTTGCCCACCGCGATCAGGGAGCACTTCAGCTCGCCCTTGACCCCGCCCAGCCGCAGCACCGCGTCGGTGCCCCACGCCTTGCCCTGCAGGGCGACGGTCGCGGAGACGCCGGTGCCGGCGTCGGTGCCGGTGACCTTGGTGGGCAACTGGTCGAAGTGGTCCTTGGCGGAGGCAGCCAGCGGGGTCGCCGTCTGACTCGTGCCACCACCGCTCACCGACATCACGGCCACCGGGCCGCCGATGATCAGCGCGGCCGCGGCGGCGACCAGGTAGAAGCCGCGGCGCCGCTTGCTCGCGCGCCGCTCGGCGACCTCGTCGACCAGCTTCTCGACCAGTCTCGGGGTGGGCCGCGCGGACAGCGACTCCCCGATGACCGGGGTGCTGCCGGTGCCCGGCAGGTCGGCGAGGGCGGCCAGCATGGGCTCCATCCCCGCGAGTTCGTCCAGTTGCTGGGCGCACCACTCGCAGCCCGCGAGGTGCGTCTCGAACGCGGTCGCCTCGGTGTCGTCGAGAATCCCGAGGGCGTAGGCGCCGACGGTCTCGTGCTCGTTCGGCACCGGAGATCCCTGCATGGGGCCAGACATACCCGTACTCCCCGCGCCGAATCCTCGCATTCCCCCGTACACGCTCATCACGCCGTCACCCCCCGCTCCTCCAGCGCCAGCTTCATCGATCGCAGGGCGTAGAACACCCGTGAGCGGACTGTGCCGCTGGGTATCCCGAGGGTCTGGGCCGCCTCGTTGACGGTACGCCCCTTGAAGTAGGTCTCGACGAGCACCTCCCGGTGGGCCGGGGTCAGGTCGTCGAGCGCGTCCGTCAGCGTCATCAGCCACAGCGCCTTGTCGATCTCGTCCTCCGCGGGGATGACCTCCAGCGGCGACGGATCGACCTCCTGCGGCCGGGCCTGCCGGCTGCGGTGGCCGTCGATGACGATGCGCCGGGCGACCGTCACCAGCCAGGGGCGTACCGAACCGGTCGCCCGATTGAGCTGACCGGCGTTCTTCCAGGCACGGATGAGCGTTTCCTGTACGACGTCCTCGGCGCGCTGGCGGTCACCGGCGACCAGCCGGAGGACGTAGGCGAGGAGCGGTCCTGCGTGCTCCCGGTACAGGGCACGCATCAACTCCTCGTCGGGTTCCGACGACTGTGAGGGCTGCGAGGACATGCGATGTCGGGCCCTCGATCCACGTTCATTGGCCACGGCCGCATCCTTGCGCACGCCCACCTCCGGTGTCCGGGGCTTGCCCCCGTCGGTCGCTCGCCCCTTCGTACGGGGCGGGAGGCGCGGTTGTTCAAGGTGAGGTGGTGTTTTTCTCAAGGAGGGTGTGACGAGCGGGACATGCGCGCACATTCTCACCGCGCGATCTTTACATTTCCGACACGGCGTCAAGTGGGCTGGCGCTGCCCTGACTTGTGGTCAGGCAAACCCCGTGTTGCCCAAATCACACGGTTCAAGTGAATGTGTCTTTCCGGCACTTGGGCCGTACCCGGACGTTCAGGACCGCGCGAGCGCGACCCGCCTCCGGTGCCGGGCGACCCGCTCGCGGTTCCCGCACACCTCACTGGAGCACCATCGCCTGCGGCGCCCGCGCGAGGTGTCCAGATACAGCAACGGGCACCCCTCCCCCGCGCATTCACGCACGGCCGCCCGCGCGAGGGGGTCGGTGAGGAGGTCGATGGCGTCGCGCGCGAGGAGGGAGAGGAGGGCGGCGGCCGTGGGCATCTCGGCCAGCTCCCTGACGAGCGGCCCGTGCTGCTGGGCGACGGCCCGGACGGCGGGGGGTGCGGCGGCGCGTGCGGTGCGGTTGATCCGGTCCAGGGAGTCGGCGGGGGCGCGGGAGGCCCGTATCGACCTCTCCGTGTGCCACCGCAGTTCCAGGAACCGCGCGACCCATCCCCCGTCCGCCTGCCCCAGCAAAGTCCCCGCCGGCACCAGCCCGGCCCCGATCACCCAGGCCGCCAACTCCCCGGCCGTGCCGATCCGTTCCTCGGGGTGCGCGGTGGCCAGCAGGTCCAGGCAACTTCGCCCGGCGTCGAATCGGGGCGTACCGAGTGCCATGCGCTGCGTCACCGCCTGGGCAGGAGGGCGTCTTCTCGCTCCCCTCCACAGTGCGCCTCCCGACCGGCGGCCGGAACCCCCCGTACCCCGGCGGGGTCAGGCCGCGCGGTGACGGCTGGCCGGGCGCGGGCGTCCGTCCGGCCAGAGCTGGGGCTTCCGTTTCGCCGCCAGGTCCTCCGCCCACCCGAAGGTGACGACGCAGCCGCAGACCAGAACCCAGGTGAGGGCGAGGACGGGCCAGGGGCTCTCCAGGAGCCAGGGGCACTTCTCGTCGAGGACGTCGTAGCGCCAGAGCTGGTCCCAGAGGGTGGAGGCGACCAGGATGCAGAGGTTGTGCCAGAGATAGATGGTCACGGCGCGAGAGTTGAGCAGGGTGACCAGGCGGTCGAAGGGGCGCAGCAGGCGGGGCCACTCCGTCCAGGTGGGGCTGATGTGGAGCAGGAGCAGCACGGTGGCCAGCGACCACAGGGACTGGGCGAACGGGATGTCGTCCAGGTCGTGCCCCTGCCGGAAGCCGTGCGTGAGCCCGTACCAGAGGCCGAGCCCGGCGACGACCGGGGCGACGGACGGCACCACGTACCGCGGGATGCGCTTCAGGACCCCCTGCTGGTGGGCCATGCCGAGAATCCAGCAGGCGCCGAAGGTGCTGAAGTCGGTCAGCGCCGACGGGATGCGCTCGCCGGGGAGCTGGAGGTGGCCGAACTCGAAGGCGGCGGCCAGCGCGACCGGGGCCAGCACGGTGGTCCACGGGATCGACTTCAGCGCGGCCAGCAGAAGCGGGGAGAGCAGCACGAACCACAGATAGGCGCGGAGGTACCAGAGCGGTCCGGCCAGCTCGGCCGCCCAGTCCGGGCCGAGCACCCCGTGGACGCCGGGCAGCGTGCCCGCGTACGGCGGGTCGCTCAGCGGCAGCACCCAGAAGCCGAGGTGGACGAACCACCAGCCGGGGTGCCCCTCGGCGTCCGGACGCCACCCCTGGAGCACCATGCCGGACACCCCGAGCGCGCCCAGCAGCCAGAGCGGAGGCAGCAGCCGGCGCAGCCGGCCGCGTACGACGTCCACGGCCGGGCGCTTCAGGGAGCGGGCCATCAGGTTGCCGGCGAGGGCGAACATCACGCCCATGGACGGGAAGACCACGGGCAGCCAGGCCCAGCCCATGAGGTGGTAGAAGACGACCCGGAACAGGGCGACCGCGCGGAGCAGGTCGAAGTAGCGGTCCCGGACCGGCGCCCGGCGCGGTGCGGGCTCGGGCGGCAACTCGGGCGCCGGTGCGGCCAGTTCGTGTGACGTGGTCATCGCAGCGCTCCTTCGGCGGGGACCGGGGCCGACACCCCGCCCTTGCGGCGGAGCTTCTGCCAGCGCAGCCGGCCCCCGGTGAGTGCCGTGATCCAGGACTGGAGCAGCACGACGTACATGAGCTGGCGGTAGAGGAGTTGCTGGAGCGGCAGGGAGATCAGCGGGGTGAGCCGCTCCCGGTCCAGCGCGAAGGCGTAGGCCGCGCAGACCGCCTGGACGGCCAGGACGGCGAACCAGGACGCGATCGTCCTGCCGGTCGGGCCGAAGACCAGGCCGTAGACGAGGAAGAGGTCGATCAGCGGGGCCAGCAGCGGGGCGACCACCATGAACAGCGAGACCAGCGGCAGTCCGACCCGGCCGAACCGTCCGGAGGGCCCGCGTTCCAGTACGGCCCGGCGGTGTTTCCAGATGGCCTGCATGGTGCCGTAGGACCAGCGGTAGCGCTGGGACCAGAGCTGCCGTACGGACTCCGGGGCCTCGGTCCAGGCGCGGGCCTTCTCCGCGTAGACCACCCGCCAGCCGTCGCGGTGCAGGGCCATGGTGATGTCGGTGTCCTCGGCGAGGGTGTCGTCGCTCATCCCGCCGACCCGCTCCAGCGCGGTGCGGCGGAACGCGCCGACGGCGCCGGGGATGGTGGGCATGCAGCGCAGCACGTCGTACATCCGGCGGTCCAGGTTGAAGCCCATCACGTACTCGATGTGCTGCCAGGCACCGATGAGGGTGTCCTTGTTGCCGACCTTGGCGTTGCCCGCGACGGCGCCGACGCGCGGGTCGGCGAAGGGCTGCACCAGCTCACGGACGGTGGAGGGCTCGAAGACCGTGTCGCCGTCCATCATCACGATCAGGTCGTGACGGGCGTTCGCCAGGCCCCGGTTGAGGGCGGCGGGCTTGCCCGCGTTGTGCTGCCGGACCACCCGGACGCCGGGCAGCGCGAGCCCCTCCACGATGCGGGCGGTGCCGTCGGAGGAGCCGTCGTCGATCACGACGACCTCCACCGGGTGCTCCCCGCCGACCAGGGACCGCACGGTGTTCTCGATGCACTTGGCTTCGTTGTACGCGGGGACCAGCACGGTCACCGGTTCGGTGACCGGCTCCGGGCCCCAGCGGAAGCCGCGGCGGCGGGTGCGGCGGGCGTGCACGGCGGACAGCAGGAGCATCAGCCCGAACCGGCCGAAGACCAGGACGCCGATGACGGCGAGGCCCACGACGAGCCCGGTGGTGACGTCGTCGGCCGCCTTGACCAGCGCGATCCACGCCTTGCCGGTCCACAGCCCGACCCCGGTGACAGGGGTGTCGGCGCTCGGCGCGTCGAGCGCCTGGGTGAGGGTCTGGAAGCGGTAGCCCTCGGCCTGGAGTCGGGGCAACAGGGTGTCGATCGCCTGGACGGTCTGGCTCCGGTCGCCGCCGGAGTCGTGCATCAGGACGACCGCGCCCCTGCCCTTGGCGGGCGTGGCCCGGCGGATGATCTCCTCGACCCCCGGCCTGCGCCAGTCCTCGCTGTCCCGGTCGTTGAGCACGATGAGATAGCCCCGCCCGCCGATGTACCTGGCCACCGGCCAGGACCGGTCGTCCATCGCGGAGGCGAAGGAGGAGTACGGGGGCCGGAACAGCGAGCTGCGGATGCCGGCCGCGCCCGCGAGGGCCAACTGCCCCTGGGACAGCTCCCAGTCGACCCTTCGCTTGGACTGGTAGGAGAGGTCGGGGTGGTTGAAGGTGTGCAGGCCGACCTCGTGCCCCTCGGCGACCATGCGCCGGACCAGCTCGGGATAGCGGGAGGTCATCGTGCCCGTCACGAAGAACGTGGCCCGCGCGTGGTTCCGCTTGAGCGCGTCGAGGACGCGGGGCGTCCAGGCCGGGTCGGGGCCGTCGTCGAAGGTCAGCACGATGCGCTGCTTCGGCACCCGGAGGCTGTCGGTGCGCGCTCCTCGGGTGTCGATGACGGGACCGCCGCCGGTGACCTCGGCGGGTACGTGCCCGCCGGGTGCCTCGGGCCTCACGCGGTGGTCGGCGAGGATCTCGTTGTGGACGTAGCCGCGCAGCATGAGCATGGCCAGCGTGGCGAGGAGGAACAGGAAGGCCAGCAGCGGGCGCAGCGGCAGCCGGCGGCGCCGGGGCAGCGCCCGGCGGGCGGTTCGCGGAGTCATCGGAGGTTCTTCCGGTGTCAGGACGCGGCGGGACGGCCGGCCGAGCCCTGGGGCTGCGGACCGCCTCCGCCTGCCGGGGACTCGGTGGCGGCCGGGCTGGGCGCGGTGGTGCTCGGCACTGGGGACGCCTCGGTGGACGCGGTCGCGCTGAGCGTCGGCTTCG
>NZ_WWKH01000820.1:0-27882 GCF_009865595.1 Streptomyces sp. SID1328
CCCCGAGCGGCGCCGAGGCCCGCGCCGCCGTACGCGCCGCCCTGGGCCGGGGCGACTCGGAGAGCGGGCCCGCGCCCCGCTCCGAGCCCGTCGTGCTCGCCTCCGGCAATCTCGGCCTGGTCTCCTTCCCGGACGTCCCGCACCGGATGACCAAGGAGGAGATCGACGCCCGCCACCCGGCGCTGCTCCCCACCCTCGCCAACCACCCCGGCATCGGCTTCCTGCTGATCCGCAGCGCCGAGCACGACGGCGTGGTCCTCGGCCCCTGCGGCACCGAGATACCGCTGGCCGAGCTGGACGAGCGGCCGGGGCCGCTGGCCCGCTTCGGCCCCGGTGCCATCGACGCCGTGCGCCGGGCTCATGCCTTCCCGCACACCGCCGACATCATGGTCAACTCCTGGCACGACCCGGCCACCGGGCAGATCCACGCCTTCGAGGAGCAGATCGGCTCCCACGGCGGCCTCGGCGGCGCCCAGTCCCGCCCGTTCCTGCTCTCCCCGCTCACCCTGTCCGTGCCCGCGGAACACGGCGAGGCACTGACCGGCGCCGAGCGCGTGCACGGCGTACTGCGCCGCTGGCTCGGCGAGTTGAACGGCCCCGAGGTGCCGCTCGACGCCGACCCCGAGCGCCGGGCGGCCTGAGCCCTCGGACGGGTCCTCACGGTGCCGTGACCTCGGATGTGATCGGATGGGGGTACGGGGGCAACAGGACCCGGAACACGCAAACACCCGCGAAAGGAACCACCGTGGCTACCACGCGTACCGCACACACGGTCTGGGAAGGCGAACTGCTGTCGGGCAGCGGCACCGTCACCTTCGACTCCTCCGGCATCGGCTCCCAGCCGGTGTCGTGGCCGTCCCGCGCCGAGCAGCCGAACGGCCGCACCAGCCCCGAGGAGCTGATCGCCGCCGCGCACTCGAGCTGCTTCTCCATGGCCCTGTCGCACGGCCTGACCGGCGCCGGCACGCCGCCCACCAGGCTGGAGACCAAGGCCGACGTCACCTTCCAGCCCGGCGAGGGCATCACCGGCATCCACCTCACCGTGCGCGGCGAGGTCCCCGGTCTGGACGCGGACGGCTTCCGAGCGGCTGCCGAGGACGCCAAGAAGAACTGCCCGGTCAGCCAGGCCCTGACCGGCACCGACATCAGCCTCACGGCCGAGCTGGCCTGAAGCCCGTCGCCCGCTGTTGCGGGCCTCCGGTGCCGCGTCACGGGCGCGGCACCGGTCACAGGCTCTCGCGGAACTCCCGCCGCAGCTTCTGGGTGCGCTGCGCGGAGGCCGCCCGCGCCGTCATGTGGTCCAGCACCTCCAGGTGCGCGGCCACCTCCTCGCGCGAGTCGAGGTAGAGCGCGCCGGTCAGGTACTCGGTGAACACCATGTCCGGCAGCTCCCGTTCGGCGAACCGGAACAGGGTGAAGGGGGCGTACGTCCCCGGATGCGGGCCCGCCGCGAACTCCGCGAGCTGGAGGGTGATCCCGTCCCGGTCGGCGTACTCCAGCAGCCGGTCCAGCTGGTCGCGCATCACCTCGGACCGCGTGCTCACCGGCCGCCGCAGCACCGTCTCGTCCATCACGAACCACAGGTGCGGGGCGTTCTCCCGCTCCAGCAGCCGCTGCCGCTCCAGGCGCAGCGCCACATGCCGCTCCACCGTCTCCGCGCCGTGCTGCCCTATGGTCCCGGCCTCCAGCACCGCCCGCGCGTACGCCTCGGTCTGGAGCAGGCCGGGGATGAAGTGGGGCTCGTAGGAGCGGATGAGGCGGGCGGCACCCTCCAGGCTCACGTACAGGCTGAACCAGTCCGGCAGCACGTCGTGGAAGCGCTGCCACCAGTCCGGCTGGTTGGCCTCCTCGGCCAGCCGCACGAACGCGGCGGCCTCCTCCTCATCCACCCCGTACGCGGCCAGCAGCGCCTGCACATACGGGATCTTCAGCGCGACCTCGGCCGTCTCCATCCGCCGCACGGTCGCCGAGGCCACCCGCAGCACCCGAGCCGCCTCGTCCCGGCTCAGCCCGGTCGCCTCCCGCAGCTCCTGCAGCCGCCGCCCGAGCACCACCTGCCCCACCGTGGGCGCGGCCCGCCGCTCACTCACACCGCATCCTCCCTGACCACCGACGCATGCGGGCAGTGTGCCATGCGGGGGTTCTTCGCACAGGGGGGATCAATCAGCCACCTGAGGAAGGGAGTTGGCCGAGTCGGGAAGGGTGAGGGCGGAGTCGGCGTGGAGGGTGAGGCGTACGGGGACGAAGGTGGCGGCGTTTCCCCGGGGCTTGCCGGTGCCGGGGTTGCGGGCGTACCGGGGGTGGGCGCCGGCGCTGATCTGCCAGCGGATGCGGTGGCCGGGGGCGAAGTGGTGAGCGGTGGCGCTCATCGGGACGGCGAGGCGCGAGGTGGCGTCCGGGGACGCGTCGGTGGTGCCCAGGCCGTCGCAAACGTTGACCGAGCGGCCTTCGGGGTCCACGTCGCAAAGGCGGGTGAAGACATCGGCGTGACCGGTGTCCGTGGAGACGGTCAGCCGGCCGGTGACCGGGCCGATGATGTCGAGGGGCTCGGTCAGCGGGGGCCCGGTGAATATCAACACGTCGGTACGGGCTTCCAGTGCGCGGTTGTCGCGCGGACCGGCGCCAGGGGAGAGGAGAGGGCCGCCCACGGCCGGGGTGGGGTCGGCGGGGTCGTAGCGGAGAGTGGACAGGGGGGCCGAGTCGGTGGGCGGCTGCCGGGTGAGGTGGCCGTCTTTGGTGGGGTACCAGGAGGTGGGCTCCGTCGTGGGCGGCCAGTCAGTGAGGTCTCGCCACATGTGGTCCCCGCCCATGTGTACCCGCACCGCGGTGGAGCGCAGCCCGGTGGGGTCGGCGCACAGGTGGGCGCGCAGCCAGGCGAGGCTCTCCGCGAACACCTCGGGCCAGCCCTGCTGGAGCGCGGAGGCGTGGGACCAGGGGCCGACGAGCAGCGAGATCCCACAGCCGGCCCGGCGCAGCCGCGCGTACTGCTCGAAGGTCTGGTCGGCCAGCGCGTCGTGCCATCCGGTGATCAGGCTGATGGGGACGCGGAGGCGCTCCGACGGTGCCAGGGACGCGCCGCCCCAGTACGGGTCCTCGGCGTCCGGGTGGGTCAGAACCTCGTTCAGCCAAGCCACTTCACCGCCGAGCGCAGAGGCGTACGCACCACGCAGCGGCGCGGCCATGGTGACGGTACGCAGATGGCGCCGGAGGCGCAGGGCGGCCCGCGCGAAGGCGGTCATGCCCCGGTGCTGGTGGCTCATGCCGAGGCCGACCACCAGGGCGTTCTCCAGGCGCAGCGCACCGCCGCCCGTGTGGAAGAGGGCGTGGGGGTCGTGCAGGCCCACCTGGACGACCATCGCCTTCAGCTCCGGCGGTGGGTCCAGGGCGAGCGCCCACTGCACATAGCCCAGGTAGCTTGGGCCGAGCGTGCCCAACGTGCCGTTGAACCAGGGCTGTTCACGCAGCCACGCCACGGTGGCCAGGCCGTCGGCGGCTTCGTTGCGCCATAGGTGGAACGAGCCCTCGGAGCCGCCCGTACCCCGGCAGCTCTGGAGGACCACGTGGAAGCCCTGCTCGGCGAAGAGCATGCCGTACATCGGCGACCAGGGCACCCCCCGGCCGTAGGGGGAGCGGACCAGCAGCGTGGGGAAGTGGCCCTCGGCGCGTGGGAAGTAGTGGTCGGTGAGCAGCGTGCTGCCGTCACCGCCGAGCACCGCGAGCCCCGGCTCCCAGCCGACGTCGTACCGCTTCGCCGGCAGGCCACGCCAAGTGGCGCGCATCAGACGTGCGGACAGCGGTGGCTTTCGGAACGACATGATTTCCCTCCTCTATTCTCGTACGGCGTACGACAATAGAGGATGCTTGGATGACCCTGGCAAGGGCCGACCGTTGGCGGATCAGGGAAAGGGGTGCTGGAGCGTGGCTCAGGAGGAGGAAGCCGGGGGAGCCGCGGGTGTCGACCCCGCGAGGCTCTGGCTGGGCCCGGCCGAACCCCGCAGGGGCCGTAAGCCCTCCTTCAGCCGGGAGGCGATCACCGGGGCGGCCGTCGCGCTGGCGGACACCGAGGGGCTCGACGCGGTGAGCATGCGGCGGGTCGCGGCCGTGGTGGGGGCGGGGGTCATGTCGCTCTACAGCTACGCCCCCGACAAGGAGACGCTGCTGGAGCTGATGGTCGACCACGTCAGCGCCGAACTGCCCACCTCCGGTCCGCTCACGGGCGACTGGCGGGCCGACCTCAAGGCCATCGCCCACCTCCAGCGCGATCACATGCTGCGCCACCCCTGGCTCCCCGCCGCCCTGTCCGCGCACCGCACCCCTGGCCCACACGTCCTGGCCTTCCTCGAACACGCCCTGGTCGCCCTGCGCCCCTCCGGCCTCGACGGCGCCGCCCGGCTGGAGGTCTTCGCCCAGCTCACCGCCTTCGTCGCGGGACACGTCAGTCATGAACTCGCCCGGAACGAGGCCGCCCGATCCCCCGAACGGGCCGCCGCCGAGGCCCATTACCTCGCCATGGTCGCCCAGGACGGCCACCACCCCGAACTCGCCGAAGCCCTCTCCGCCCCCGGCCGCCCCACCGACCCCGAAGCCACCTTCAGCCGCTTCCTCAACCGCCTGATCGACGGGCTGGACACCGACTGATCCGGACCGGAGCCGCCTGCGCAAAGGATCTCCAACTCCCTTTCGTATAAAGGAACATGGCCCTCGCGAGGGCGGGCACACTGAAGTCTGTGCTCGACTACGACAAGGAAGCCGAGTCCTACGACAATCTCCGTGGCGGTGAGCCCCGTGCCCGTGCCGCCGCCGACGCCGTCCTCGGGCTGACTCCGGACCGCGAAGGGCGCCTGCTGGACAACGGCTGTGGCACGGGTAGCGTCACCCGCCGGCTGGCCGAGGCGCGGCCGGGGTTGCGGGTCACCGGGGTGGATCTCACGAGCGCCATGGTCCACCGGGCCGCCGCTCGGGTGCCCGGGGCCGTGGTGCGCGCCGACAGCCGCCGACTTCCCTTCTCCGACGGGGCGTTCGACGTCGTCACCAGTGTGTGGCTGCTGCATCTGCTGGACGACCCGGCCGATCTGCGGGCCGTGCTCGGGGAGTGTGCGCGGGTGTTGCGGCCGGGTGGGACCTATGTCACCACCGTCGACAAGGCGAAGGCGCACGACGTCGGCAGTGACATCGACGCCGTGCTCGGGCCGCGCCCCCGGCGGCCCGCCGCCGACGACCCGTCCAAGGTGGACGCGTACGCCGCCGAGGCCGGGATGGTCAGGACAGGTCAGGCCCGGTTCACCGGGGTCGGACAGGGACGCAGCCCGCGTCGCACGATCAAGGATCTCCGGCGCGGCTGGTTCACCCTGCTGCCGCCCGGTGAGCCGCGTACCGAGGAGTTCGCCGCCCGGCTGGCACGGCTGCCCGACCAGGACCGCCCGCGCGCGGACCCCGTCTTCACCCTGCACGCCTATCGGCGATCCGGTTAGCGGTGGCGTCCGGTCACACACCTCGACCGGGCCGGCCCCGGGAGCCTGTACCACCGGGCCGGCCTGTTCGTGCTGGACGCGTACACCGTCCACACGGCCGTACGCCCCCGCTGAATCAGTTCTCCGTGAGGAACTGCCGGGCCAGCCGGTCCCCGAGGGTGACCGCCGCCTCATGGCTCTCGACGGGGGAGACCCGCGCGTCCTTGAACAGGATGTACGTCACCCCGGACTCGGCGCCCCCGGTCGCCGGGTCCGGGTCGATGCCCAGGGCCTCGGCGGTCGCGTACGACGCCTCGCCGATGATCTCCTTCGGGCCGGTGTCCCCGACGACGGCGTACTCCACCTGGTCGCCGTGGATGACGGCGACCACTCCGCCACCGTCGATGCCGGCCGCCGCGTGGTCCCAGAGGGCGCTCTTGCCGGGAACCACCACGTACGGCAGCGCGTCGGCGCGCAGGGGCTTGCCGTCGGACTGGTGGAAGGCGGTGTCGTCCTGGTACCAGGGGTCGCGGTCCTCGTTGCAGCGGGCCGTGCGCTGACCGTCGCAGTCCACGTCCAGGTCGGCCTGCCAGAACACCGCGCCCTTGAGCCCGCACACCGGGACCGCCGGGGCGCTCTCGGCGTCGGTGCGGTACAGGCCGTCGGAGACCCGGTCGCACGTCCCTACCTTCGCCAGCAGGTCGGCCGCGGGGACCGTACCCTCCCGCGCCCGCCTGGGCGCGTCACCGTGGGCGGCGGCCAGTACCGTGGCGCAGAGCAGGACGGTCCCGGCGGCGGTGGCGAGACCCAGTGGACGAAGACGCACGGCGCGGAGCCCTTCGGTCGGCGAAGCTCGGCGTAGCGCACAGGGCCGCCCGCCCCCTGCGCGGGGACGGTGCGACCCTGTGGCGTACGGGTGTCAGACCATGTCGAACGTGGCCGGGTCGGGACCCAGCCGCTTGTCCTCGTTCAGCGCGCCGATGGCGGCGAGGTCCTCGTCGTCCAGGCTGAAGTCGAACACCTCGATGTTCTCCTTGATCCGCGACGGCGTCACGGACTTCGGGATGACGATGTTGCCGAGCTGGATGTGCCAGCGGAGCACGACCTGCGCGGGCGTACGCCCGTGCTTGCGGGCGATGGCGACGATCGCCGGGACCTCCAGCAGGCCCTTGCCCTGGCCGAGCGGCGACCACGCCTCGGTGGCGATGCCCTGCTCGGCGTTGAACTCCCGCGCCGCGCGCTGCTGGAGCTGCGGGTGCAGCTCGATCTGGTCGACCGCCGGGACGACGGACGTCTCCGCGATCAGCCGCTCCAGGTGCTCGGGCAGGAAGTTGGACACGCCGATCGCGCGGACGCGGCCGTCGGAGTACAGCTTCTCGAACGCCTTGTAGGTGTCGAGGTAGTTGTCCCGCGCGGGCAGCGGCCAGTGGATCAGATAGAGGTCGAGGTAGTCGAGACCGAGCTTCTCCAGCGACGTGTCGAAGGCACGCAGGGTGGAGTCGTATCCCTGGTCGCTGTTCCAGAGCTTCGTGGTGACGAAGAGGTCCTCGCGGGGCACTCCGGACGCGGCGATGGCCTTGCCGGTGCCCTCTTCGTTGCCGTAGATCGCCGCGGTGTCGATGCTGCGGTACCCGGCCTCCAGCGCCGTGGTGACCGCGCGCTCCGCCTCGTCGTCCGGGATCTGCCAGACGCCGAAGCCGAGCTGGGGCATCTCGACACCGTTGTTGAGGATGATCGGGGGGACCTTGCTGCTCACGATCCTATGATCCTTCGGTTGTGGACAGGTGGTACACCCATCGTCAACGATCACGGGCCGGTATGCATTCCTGACCTGCCGGTCAGGAGCGGTAGAGCGCTTCCACCTCACGCTCGTACGCCTTCTCGATCGCCTTCCGCTTCAGCTTCAGCGACGGCGTCAGCAGCCCGTGCTCCTCCGTGAACGGCTGGGCCAGGATGCGGAACGTACGGATCGACTCGGCCTGCGAGACGAGCGTGTTCGCCGCGACCACCGCCCGGCGCACCTCGGTCTCCAGGTCGGCGTCACGCACCAGCTCGGCCGGGGTGGGCCGGGGCTTGCCGCGCATCTGGAGCCAGTGGTCGACGGCGTCCTGGTCCAGGGTGACCAGCGCCGCGATGTACGGGCGGTCGTTGCCGACGACGATGCACTGGCTGACCAGCGGATGGTCCCGCACCCGCTCCTCCAGCACACCGGGGGAGACGCTCTTGCCGCCGGAGGTCACGAGGATCTCCTTCTTGCGGCCGGTGATGGTCAGGTAGCCGTCCTCGTCCAGCGAGCCCAGGTCGCCGGTGGCGAGCCAGCCGTCGTGCAGGGTCTCGTCCGTCGCCTTGGGGTTGTTGAGGTAGCCCTGGAAGACGTTCCCGCCGTGCAGCCAGACCTCGCCGTCGTCGGCGACGTGCACCGTCACACCGGGGATGGCCTGGCCGACGGTGCCGTAGCGGGTGCGCTCGGGCGGGTTGGCGGTGGCGGCGGCCGTCGACTCGGTCAGGCCGTAGCCCTCGTAGATCTGTACGCCGGCGCCCGCGAAGAACAGGCCGAGGCGGCGGTCCATCGCCGAGCCGCCCGACATGGCGTTGCGGATGCGGCCGCCCATCGCCGCGCGGACCTTGGAGTACACCAGCTTGTCGAAGAGCTGGTGCTGCATCCTGAGGCCCGCGGAGGGGCCGGGGCCGAGGCCCCATGCCTTGGCCTCCAGCGCTTCGGCGTACTTCACGGCCACGTCGACCGCCTTCTCGAAGGGCGTCGCCTTGCCGTCCTTCTCCGCCTTGCGCCGGGCGGAGTTGAACACCTTCTCGAAGATGTACGGCACCGCCAGGATGAACGTCGGCCGGAACGCCGCGAGGTCCGGCAGCAGGGCGGACGCGTGGAGCTGCGGCTGATGCCCGAAGCGGACCCGGCCCCTGAGCGCCGCGACCTCCACCATGCGGCCGAAGACGTGGGCCAGCGGCAGGAACAGCAGGGTGGACGCCTCGTCGCCCTTCTTGGAGTGGAACACCGACTCCCAGCGGCGGATCACCGTGTCCGCCTCGAACATGAAGTTGCCGTGCGAGAGGACGCAGCCCTTGGGGCGGCCCGTGGTGCCCGAGGTGTAGATGATGGTGGCGGTCGAGTCCGGGGTGACCGCCTTGCGGTGCCGGTGCACCACCTCGTCGTCCAGGTGCGCCCCGGCGTCGTACAGCTCCCGCACGCAGTTCGCGTCGAGCTGCCAGAGCTGGCGCAGGCGGGGGAGGCGGCCGATGACCGTGGCGATCGTCATCGCGTGGTCCTCGTGCTCCACCACGGCGGAGGTGACCTCGGCGTCGTGCAGCATCCAGAAGCACTGCTCGGCGGAGGAGGTCGGGTAGATCGGCACCACCTGGGCGCCGATCGTCCACAGCGCGAAGTCGAACAGGGTCCACTCGTAGCGGGTGCGGGACATGATGGCGACCCGGTCGCCGAAGCGGACGCCCTGGGCGAGCAGGCCCTTGGCGAGGGCGACGACCTCGTCACGGAACTCGGCGGCGGTCACGTCCCGCCAGCGTCCCTGATCGTCCTTGCGGCCGAGGGCGACGTGCAGGGGGTCGGTGCGCGCGTTGTCGAAGACGGCGTCGGCCAGGCCACCCGCCGGCGGCTCCGACTTCACTTCCGTCACAGGGTTGGTGAACTCGCGCAAACCTCGCTCCCCCTTGCTCGCTCTTCCTCGCTCCTCCGTCGGCCCGCGACGCTCCGCACAGCGCCGTGAAAGCTACCCCACCGAATGGCCGGATGGGAGGGGTCCGGAAACCGGCCAAACCTCACGTACCTCACGCACACCACCCGGAAAATCCCCGCACATGCGGAAGGGCCGGACACGATACTGACGGGTCGGTACGTACCCCGGTCGTAATCTCCACCGAATCTGTACGGGCCGGTCACGGGGTGGGGGGTGGCGGAGAGGGCACGAGAAGGCTGTCGGTCACTGCCACAAGAGCGCCGGCCCAATATGCGCCATCGGTCCCCTCCTGACCCCCTCAGCCGCCCCGCCGGCGCAACCTCTCCCCACCCGCCAGGATCGCCGCCGCCAGTGCGTTCGCCGCGTCCTCCGTCGCGCCCCTCGCGCGGGCGTGGGTCAGGGTGAAGTCGACCTTGCCCAGGTCGGGGAGCCCGGCGCGGTCCGGGATGCGGGTCAGGCCCGGTGGGATGAGGTGGCGGGAGTGGGCCATGACGCCGAGGCCCGCTCTCGCGGCGGCGATGAGGCCGTTGAGGCTGGTGCTGGTGCAGATGATCCGGTAGGGGCGGGAGTGGGATTCGAGGGTCTCCAGCGCTCGGGCGCGGGTGATGCCCGGTGGGGGATACACGATCAGCGGCACGGGGCGGTCCGGGTCCAGGCGGAGACGGTCCGTGCCGATCCAGACCAGGTCGTCCCGCCAGACCAGGCGGCCGCGCGGGTCCTCGGGGCGGCGCTTGGCGAGGACCAGGTCGAGCTTGCCCTCGGCGAGGCGCTCGTGGAGCGTGCCGGACAGCTCCACCGTCAGTTCGAGGTCGACCTCGGGATGGTCGTAGCGGAAGCCCTCCAGGATCTCCGGGAAGCGGGTCAGGACGAAGTCCTCCGAGGCGCCGAACCGCAGCCGCCCCCGCACGCGCGGGCCGGAGAAGTACGCCGCAGCCTGCTCCTGCACCTCCAGCAGCCGCCGCGCGAACCCGAGCATCGCCTCGCCGTCGCCGGTCAGCTCCACCGAGTGGGTGTCCCGCGTGAACAACTGGCGCCCCGCCGCCTCCTCCAGCCTGCGCACATGCTGGCTCACCGTCGACTGCCGCAGCCCCAGCCGCCGCGCGGCCTGCGTGAAGCTGAGTGTCTGCGCCACCGCGAGGAACGTACGCAGGTGCGTGGGGTCGTACATGGCGACAGCCTAGCCCGGTCATCGTGAAACGCGATCGCAGTCAGAGCGGTATGCCGGATTCCGTGATCGGCGCGGACCAGGCACGATGGAGATCGTCCGCCCCCACCGAGACGCTACGGAGCCCTGTGAAACGCCGGCTGCCCATCGACCCGTACATCGCGCTGCTCCTCGGCACGGTGGGCCTGGCCGCGCTGGTGCCCGCGCGGGGCGTCGCCGCCGACGTGGCCTCCGGTGCCTCCACGGCAGCCATCGCGTTCCTGTTCTTCCTCTACGGCGCCCGCCTCTCCACCCGCGAGGCGATGGCCGGCCTGCGCCACTGGCGGCTCCACCTCACCGTCCTGGCCTGCACCTTCGTCGTCTTCCCGCTCCTCGGGCTGGCCGCGCGCGGACTGGTCCCGGTACTGCTGACCCAGCCGCTCTACCAGGGGCTGCTGTTCCTCACCCTGGTCCCGTCGACCATCCAGTCCTCCATCGCCTTCACCTCCATCGCGCGCGGCAACGTCCCCGCCGCCATCTGTGCCGGCTCCTTCTCCTCCTTGGTCGGCATCGTCGTCACCCCGCTGCTCGCCGCCGTCCTGCTGGGGAACTCCGGCGGCGGCTTCTCCGCGGACTCGCTGCTGAAGATCGTGCTGCAACTGCTGGTGCCGTTCCTCGCCGGGCAGTTCCTGAGGCGCTGGATCGGCGGCTTCGTCACCAAGCACAAGAAGGTGCTCGGGCTCGTCGACCGGGGTTCCATCCTGCTGGTCGTCTACACCGCGTTCAGCGAGGGCATGGCCCAGGGCATCTGGCACCAGGTGAGCGCCCCGCGGCTCGGCGCGCTGCTCCTCGTGGAGGCCGTCCTGCTCGCCGTGATGCTCACGCTGACCTGGTACGGCGCGCGGGCGCTCGGCTTCGACCGGGGCGACCGCATCGCCATCCAGTTCGCCGGGTCGAAGAAGTCCCTCGCCTCCGGACTCCCCATGGCCGGCGTCCTGTTCGGCGCCCACGCCTCCCTCGCCGTACTTCCGCTGATGCTCTTCCACCAGATGCAGCTCATGGTCTGCGCGGTCATCGCCAAGCGCCGCGCCCGCGACCCCCAGGAACCCCCGGCCCCGCAGGCCCCGGTGCCCCGGACGCGGGTGAGGCCGGACGGTCACGGCGCCCCCTAGACGGCCGAACGCGTCTCGTTCACGGACCCGTTGACCCGGATTTCCGGCACGGACAGCTCGCAAGGGTTAACGTTCCGTCATGACCGCAGCACCCGTACTCGATCCCCGCCGCACCGCCCTCGTCCTCGTCGACCTCATGGACCGCCTCGTCGCGCTGCCGCTGGAACCCCGCAAGGGTGCCGAAGTGCTCGCCGCCTCCGAGGAGTTGGCGGAGCGCTGCCGCGCCGGGGGCGCACTCGTCGTACTCGTCCGGGTAGAACGGCCGACCGTCGCCGAACAGCCGCCCGGCAGCGGTCTCGTCGCCGGACTGCGCCACGAGGGCGACCTGGAGGTGGTCAAGCGGACCATCGGCGCGTTCCAGGGCACCGGGCTGGACGAGCGGCTGCGGGCCCGCGGCATCGACACCCTGGTCCTCGGCGGCATCGCCACCAACCTGGGCGTGGAGTCCACCGCCCGGGCCGCCGCCGACCTGGGCTACGAGCTGGTCTTCGTGGAGGACGCGATGGCCGCGTTCACGGCCGCCGAGCACGAGGCGTCGGTACGGCTGGACTTCCCCCGCCTCGGCACCGTCACCACCGTCGGACGACTGGGCTTCGAGGCCGTACGGCACTGAGGACTTTCCGGCCACCAGCACCTGCCACCGACCGCCCGACGCACGGAGCCGACCGTTCACCGCAAACGCGCCGCGCCCCACCTTCTCAACCCACCCGCCCCGACCTACCGTCCGGCCCCATGAGCAGCCCCCCTGTCGCGCCCCCGGGCTGGAGCCGCTGGCTCGTACCGCCCGCCGCGCTCTCCGTCCACCTCTCCATCGGCCAGGCGTACGCCTGGAGTGTGTTCAAGCCACCCCTGGAATCCGCGCTGCACCTCGACGGCACCCAGAGCGCGCTGCCGTTCCAGCTGGCGATCGTGATGCTCGGGCTGTCGGCCGCGTTCGGCGGCACCCTGGTCGAGCGCAACGGCCCGCGCTGGGCGATGACCGTGGCCCTGGTCTGCTTCTCCTCCGGGTTCCTGATCTCCGCGCTCGGCGCCCAGACCCAGCAGTACTGGCTGATCGTCCTCGGATACGGGTTCGTCGGCGGCATCGGCCTCGGCATCGGCTACATCTCGCCCGTCTCCACCCTGATGAAGTGGTTCCCGGACCGGCCAGGCATGGCCACCGGCATCGCCATCATGGGCTTCGGCGGCGGCGCGCTGATCGCCTCGCCCTGGTCGGCCCAGATGCTGGAGTCCTTCGGCACGGACCACTCCGGCATCGCGCTGGCGTTCCTGGTGCACGGACTGGCGTACGCCGTGTTCATGACCCTCGGGGTGCTGCTGGTCCGGGTGCCACGGCCGGACGGGCGTACGGAGAGCGCCACGGACGCGGCCGCAGGTGTCCAGGTGTCGGCCCGCAGCGCTCTGCGCACCCCGCAGTTCTGGTGCCTGTGGGTCGTGCTCTGCACCAACGTCACGGCGGGGATCGGCATCCTGGAGAAGGCCGCGCCGATGATCACGGACTTCTTCGCGGACAGCTCCACGCCGGTCTCCGTCTCGGCGGCGGCCGGATTCGTCGCGCTGCTGTCCGCGGCCAACATGGCGGGCCGGATCGGCTGGTCCTCCACCTCCGACCTCATCGGCCGCAAGAACATCTACCGGGTCTACCTGGGCGTCGGCGCGCTGACGTACCTGGTCCTCGCCCTGTTCGGGGACACCTCCAAGCCGCTGTTCGTGCTGTGCGCGCTGGTCGTCCTCTCCTTCTACGGCGGCGGCTTCGCCACGGTCCCGGCGTACCTGAAGGACCTCTTCGGCACGTACCAGGTCGGCGCCATCCACGGCCGGCTGCTCACCGCCTGGTCCACCGCGGGCGTACTCGGGCCGCTGATCGTCAACTGGATCGCCGACCGCCAGGAGGCCGCGGGGAAGGACGGGCCCGCGCTGTACGGGCTCTCCTTCTCGATCATGATCGGCCTGCTCCTCGTCGGCTTCGTCGCCAACGAACTCATCCGCCCCGTCCACACCCGTCACCACGTCCCCGCCCCGAAGGAGGCTCCCGATGCCCAGCGAGAGCAGCCCGCCTGACCGGCGCGCCCTGATCGCCCTCTCCTGGCTCTGGGTGGGCGCGCCGCTCGCCTACGGCCTGTACGAACTGGTGCGGAAGGCGACGCAGCTCTTCACGGGGTGACGCGCCGGGCGCCCGTCCGCACGGGCGAGACGCCGAGCGCGTGAGCGGAATGCGGACGTGCGGGGGTCTGCGTGAAGCCGACAACAGGGATGCCCGATTCCTGTGGCTTCACGTACCCCCGTACCCGTGAGTCACTGCGCAGACTGGATGGTCCCGCCACCCACGGCAGCAACGAGGGGACCCCGACATGCACGGCTCGCGTATCGCCGCGATCGGCCACTACCAGCCGGCCAAGGTGCTCACCAACGAGGACCTGGCGCGCATGGTCGACACCAGCGACGAGTGGATCACGAGCCGGGTCGGCATCCGCACCCGGCACATCGCGGGCCCCGACGAGCCGGTGGACGAGCTGGCCGCGCACGCCGCCGCCAAGGCCCTGGCCACGGCGGGGCTCGCCCCCGGCGACATCGACCTGGTACTGGTCGCCACCTCCACGGCGATCGACCGCTCGCCGAACACCGCCGCGCGGGTCGCGGCCCGGCTGGGCATCCCCGAGCCCGCCGCGATGGACGTCAACGTGGTGTGCGCCGGCTTCACCCACGCGCTGGCCACCGCCGACCACACCGTACGGGCGGGCGCCGCGACGCGGGTGCTGGTGATCGGTGCGGACAAGATGTCGGAGGTCACCGACTGGACCGACCGCTCCACCTGCGTACTGGTCGGTGACGGCGCGGGCGCGGCGGTGATCGAGGCGTGTGCGCCGGGGGAGCAGGCGGGGATCGGGCCGGTGCTGTGGGGTTCGGTGCCGGAGATGGGCAACGCGGTACGGATCGAGGGCACGCCACCGAGGTTCGCGCAGGAGGGGCAGAGCGTGTACCGCTGGGCCACCACCCAGCTCCCGCCGATCGCCCGGCGGGCCTGCGAGAAGGCGGGCGTCGAGCCGGCCGACCTCGCCGCGGTCGTCCTGCACCAGGCCAATCTGCGGATCATCGAGCCGCTGGCGCAGAAGATCGGCGCGGTGAACGCGGTCGTCGCCCGCGACGTCACCGAGTCCGGCAACACCTCCGCTGCGAGCATCCCGCTCGCCCTCTCCAAGCTGATCGAACAGGGCAGCGTCCGCACCGGCGACCCGGCCCTCCTCTTCGGCTTCGGCGGCAACCTCTCGTACGCCGGCCAGGTGATCCGCTGTCCGTGACCCGAGGGTGGCCGAAGGCACGGATATGCAGGTGAAAGGCGCTCCGAAACCTTGGTATTGTTGTCCATGTCGCCGCGGGGAACACCCCCGGCCGGGTGACAGACACCTTGTCCGGGTGGCGGAATGGCAGACGCGCTAGCTTGAGGTGCTAGTGCCCTTTATCGGGCGTGGGGGTTCAAGTCCCCCCTCGGACACCACGAAACAGCTGCACGATTCGCTTTCGAGGGCCCCGACCTGACGGTCGCGGCCCTCGTGGCGTTTTCGTAGCTGATGGTGAGGTCCCCAGGGCTTCGCGGAGCGAGGTCTCGGCGCGGGGTTGGCGTCTTCGCACGGAGCGGCGGTTGCGGAGGGGAACGCATGCCGTGTCGCCACTGACATGCTCCCGCTTGGTGCGGGGCCGTCCGCCCAGCGGCCGGGAACTCGGAGCCGGTACAGACTCCCGGTCAACCGGTGGTGTCGCCCCCACTGGCTCGACGTGACCGGGAGGGGCGTGGGACGGCGGCCTCCCCGTCGGCGAGGTGACTCATGCGGCCGTTCCCTCCAGCACCGTGATGCCTGTGATGAGCGCCCGACCGTACAGGGCCAGGATCTCGTCGGCGAGGGCGATCGTGGGTCGGGCACCGACAACACGGGGCGTCCACCGGGCGGAAGCGGCCTGGTCGGGATGTCGGTGCCGGGCCGGAACGCGGCTCGGCCGTCGGGCCGGCTACAGCAGGACGAGCAGCTTGGTCCCCGGGACCAGCTTCCGGTTGACGGAGGTCGACTGGACGAACACGGTGTAGGCCTCGTTGCTCCCCGGCGTCACCGTGACCTCCGTCGACGGCAGGCCCAGGAGCTGCCGGGCGGCGGGACCTGTGAACACCTTCCCGGTCGTCCGGCCGGTGGCCGGGTCCTTCTCCGCCACGGCGATCTGCTTGCTGGCCTGTATCTTCTCGCGCTTGGACAGCTCGTAGAAGGCGCAGCCGGTCCTGTACGGATGCCCGGCGCTGGTGACGAAGTCGCGGATGGACGTCCGCCCGTCCACCGGGATCAGGACGTACTTGCCGGCGTCCAGGGCCCGGAGGCTGGACTTCACGTCCGCCGCGCTGAGGTCCTGGCCCATCGCGAAGAGGTTCCTGGTGCCGCGCACGCCCTGCTCGCGGTCCCGCAGGAACTTCGTGGCGGCCGTCTTGACGGCGCCGATCGCCTCCTCGACGCCCTGATCCGAGTCCGCGTCCCAGATCGAGATGTTGCCCGTCGGGAAGCCGTACTGCTGGGCGGTGCGCTTGGCCAGGGAGTTCGGCACCATGATGGCCGAGGTCCAGTGGTCCGGCAGGTTGTCCATCTTGTCCGCGATCCTGCTCCGCCACTCGTCCAGGACGGCACGGCCGTCGGGAAGGTGGTCGTGGCGCGCGCCCGTCGTGTCGGCGCCGGAAGCGTTCTCCTCGCCGTCGGTGACGACGACCTGCAGGAAGCTGTGCTCGCCGTACTCCTCCCAGATGTGGCCGAGGTCGTCGAGCGCCTTCACCGACGCCTGGATCAGCGCCGTCGCGCCGTTCTCGACGGTGTACAGGCCCCGCATGGACGGCAGGTGCTTGACGTCCATGTCCCACACCAGGTTCTCGACCAGGTGGTCGAAGGCGTAGAGGCTGATCCGGGTCTCGTGGCCGAGCCGGTCGGACTCCTCCGCCAGCCCCTTCACGAACTCATCCACCACGCGGACGAGTTGCTCCGAGTGGCCCCGCATCGAGCCGGACTTGTCGATGACGAGAGCGACGTGGTTCACGAAGTGCTTCTTGAGCCGGTCCTGCACCGTAGCGCTCATCGTGTCCATCCCCTTTTCATGGTGGAGCCCCAACGCCCTTTTCCGCAGGCAGACATGGCCTGCCGAGGGTGAACCCCGGCACGACCCTGGTCCGTCCAGATGATGGCTCCACCTTATGGAGGAGCACTGACAACGCATGCTGAGCCGCGGTGCCGGAGGCTCGACCCGCTCGGTCGGAAGCGGTCGCGCCCGCGGTGGATCGGAGGGCGCGCAGAGAGATGGCGGGAGGGTGGCCGGGCCGGGGTCCGTGCTCAGGGTGTGAAGAAAAGGACAACGGTTCGATCTCTGTGCGTGCCAGAGGGTGACAGCGGAGTCCCGGTGCGCGGTAACGTGCGCGCCCGGCCTGATCACCGCACTGCCCAGGGACTGTTATGCCCGCTCCTTTCACGCCGCCGGACGACCGGCCGCCAGCGCCCGTGACCGCCCGTGTGACGGCCGAGTCGCGAGCCGGTTCCCCGAGGCGGCGTCAGATGCTGTGGTCCGTGCTGCCACCGGGCGTGGTCGCCGTGGCCGGTGCGGTGGCCACCGCGCTGGTCAGTGACGGCCATCTGGACCGGGCGGACCAGGTGGCGATGTCCGGCAGCGTCGTCCTCATCGGCGCCGTGGCGGCAGGAATCGCGGGTGTAAGGGCTTCGGCGGAGGCGCGAGCAGTCACCAAGCACTGGACGGAGCTGACCCGTGCGGCCGAGCGGGACCGCGCCGAGCTGGTCGAGCTGATCCGTACCACCGCCGAGGGCAGAGCCGAACTGGAGTCGCTGTTCCGTCGGCTGAGGGCCGGAGAGCCCCCTGTGCGGCGACAGCCGGAACTGCCCCCGCAGACCGGCCCGGACCAAGTCTCCCGACTCGGATTCGAGATCGCTGCGGCCCGGCACGAGGCGGAGGCAGCCGTGCTGGAGATCGCCGCCGGTGCGCTCGGTGCGGAACACAGTGCCCGGCTGGAGCAGTTCGAGGTGTTCGCCAACCTGGCGCGTCGACTCGAGTCACTGGTGCACCGCGAGATAGGGCTGCTGGACAGCCTGGAGAACGAGGTCGAGGACCCCGACCTGCTCAAGGGTCTGTTCCGGGTGGACCATCTGTCCACCCGGATCCGCCGCTACGCCGAGAACCTGGCCGTGCTCGGCGGTGCGAACACCCACCGCCAGTGGACCCGTCCCGTCGGCCTGACCGACGTGCTGCGTTCCGCCGTCGCCGAGATCGACCAGTACGCCCGGGTCAAGCTCGTCCCGCCCATTGACGGAACGGTCAGCGGCCACGCCGTGGTCGACGTCGTCCATTTGCTGGCCGAGCTGCTGGAGAACGCGACGGTCTTCTCACCGCCCCAGACCACCGTGCACGTGCGGGTCGAGCCCGTCGCTGCCGGGGTGGCGATCGAGGTCGAAGACCGAGGCCTGGGCATGTCAGCGGACGAGCGCAACCAGATGAACACGGTGTTGGGTGCACCCGGCGAGGTCGCCCTCGGCGAGCTGCTGCAGGACGGCCGGATCGGCCTGTACGTGGTCTCGCTCCTGGCCCAGCGGCATGACATCGCCGTGCAGTTGCAGAGCAACGTGTACGGCGGCACTCAGGCCGTCATGGTGTTGCCCACGGCACTGCTCGGCCCGCAGCCGGCAGCTCCCGCGCCCGGGCATCCCGCGGTCGCGACCCCTGACGCGATGCCGCACGACCCGGTGGGGCCCGAGGCGACGGACCCCCCGGCGACAGCGATGACCGGCGTCGCGGATCCGCTCGTGTCCGACTCCGAACCACAGCCTGCCCGGACGCCGTCCGACGGTGCGGACGACCGTCCGCGGCTGCCTCAGCGACGGCGGGACCACGCCGCCGATCAGCCGCGCCCGGTCCCCAGCGCCGGCAGTTCCGAGGACGTCGCACACGACCCGGGCCTGATGGCCGCGTTCCAGACCGGACTGCGCAGGGCCGAGGAAGCGGAGACGCCCTGACACCCGAGGGTCACCCTGAGGGCCCGGGGCCCCGTCCAACAAGCCATTTCCTTCTGCCGAAAGAGGAGTACACGATCGTGGCGAGCGAAGACCTTTCCTGGCTGTTGACAGGTCTGGTGAACCGGGTGCCGCACACCCGAAGCGCCTTGTTGCTGTCCTCGGACGGCCTGGTGAAGGCAGCGGAGGGGCTCGACGCGGACGCCGCCGACCAGTTGGCCGCGCTGGCCAGTGGGCTGTACTCACTGGCGCGCAGCGCGGGCCGGCACTTCGACGACGGCGGCGACGTGCGACAGATAGTGACGGAGCTCAGCACCTCGTTGCTGTTCGTCTCGACCGCAGGGCACGGCGCGGTGCTGGCGGTGCTGGCCGGACGCGAGGCGGACGCGGCGGTGCTGGGCTACGAGATGGGCATGATGGTGAAGAGCGTGCGCCCGCATCTGGCCACGCCGCCGCGGCACGTGGCGGGGTAACCGATGACGCCGGTCCTCCCCGACGGACCGCTGACCAGCGAAGCGGTCGGGCGGCTGGTCCGTCCCTACACCGTGAGCGACGGCCGGACCAGGGCGACGTCCCACTTCACGCTCGTGACCGTGGTGCGGGCCACGGGTGCCCAGACGCAGGGCACCTTCGGCCTGGAGCATGCGCAGGTGCTGGCGCTGTGCGAGAGCCCCGTGAGCGTCGCCGAGGTCGCGGCCCGGATGCAGGTGCCGGCCGCAGTGGTCAAGGTGCTGCTGTCCGATCTGGCTGAGGGTGGCGCGGTGGTCGCGGGCCACGCGCCTCCGCCCTCCGCGGACCACTACGTACGACCTGATCGAGACCTCCTGGAAGCGGTACGCGATGCCCTCCTCAAACGACTGTGACCCGCTGCCCGCCGAAGCCCTGCCGGTGGGAATCAAGGTGCTCATCGCCGGCGGGTTCGGCGTGGGAAAGACCACCTTCGTCAACACGCTCAGCGAGATCGAACCGCTGAGCACTGAGGAGACGCTGACCGCCGTCAGCGCGGCCACGGATCGACTGGACGGAGTGGAGAACAAGGCCACCACCACCGTGGCCCTGGACTTCGGCCGGATCACCCTCAGTCCGTCCCATGTCCTTTACCTGTTCGGCGCACCCGGACAGGAGCGCTTCTGGTTCATGTGGGACGAACTCTCCGAGGGGGCGCTCGGCGCGGTGGTCCTCGCCGACACCCGCAGGCTGGACCACTCCTTCGCGGCGGTGGACTTCTTCGAGCGGCGCGGCATCCCCTTCGTCGTCGCCGTCAACGAGTTCGACGGCGCGCACCGCTACCACGCGGAGGAGGTGCGGACCGCGCTCGACCTCAGGCAGGAGGTGCCGGTGGCACTGTGCGACGCCCGCGTCCAGAGCTCAAGCATCCGCGTGTTGCTCGACCTGATCCAGCACCTGATCACGACAAGGAGTTCCCATGGCAGCGACACCGCCCCACCCCTCCTCCGGGCCTGAGTCCGGGATCGCCGTGCGCCATCTGCTCCTCCCCCCGGAGGACCCCCAGGTGCGTACCCGAGCCGAGCGGCTGCGCGCGCTGGGCATCGAAGCCCGTCCGGATACGGAACTCGACGCCTTCGCACGGGAGCTGGCACAGCGCACCGGCGGCTGCTATGCCGGGGTCAACTTCTTCCTCGACGCCGACCGCCAGTACTTCGCAGGGCTGTACAGCGCCGCACAGGACACCCCGGTGCACATGGGACCGCCGTTGCTTCAGGACCCGGTGCCCGGCCGTGTCATGCCCCGCGACATCGACATGGGCATCTGCCCGCACGTGGTCAGGCGCCGCCGGGCGCTGGTGCTGGAGGACATCCGGGATTTCCCGCGGTTCGCCGGAAACCACGTCGTCGACGCGATCGGCATCCACTCCTACCTGGGCGCACCGCTGATAGACAGCACCGGCGTGGTGCTCGGCACCATCTGCGTGGTCGACCAGGACCCGCAGCCATGGGGGCGTAAGGGGCTGGAAACCATCAAGGCCATGGCTGCGGAACTGGTCGAACGGCTCGAGGAGTCGGCGCGCCGTCGCAGCTGACCGGCGCCGCCGGACTCGCACAATCCGTCCATGGCCTGAGCGGCAAGTTCTGGGGAACGGCCGTCGACAAGTGGGCGGGCGGGAGGAGTCGACGGTGGTGGGCCGGTGGGGTGGTAGGGGGGTGCAGCTCGGCCGCCTCCGAGGGAGGAGTGCCCTACGCGGCCAGGGCTGCGCGGCAGGCTGGGTCGTGGTGCAGAACGTAGGCGGGGTGGCCGGAGGGCTGGTCGGTCGCGCGGAACCGGGCGGATGGCGCGGGCGCCCTTTTCGGGAGCTGGGTCACCCGCCTGTCCGTCAAGGTCTCGCCAACCGGTCCAGGCGGTCACCGACCTCGACCGCCAGCCCCCCGACCACGCTCGTAAGGGGGGACGACGATGCAACCCCCGCGTACCGCAGCCGAGGGAGACGCACGACGCCGCCATCTGGCTGAAGCGGGAGCATGTCAGCTCACGGCCCGTGTGAGTACTGCTGGACCTGAACGAGTAACTTCAACCACTTGTCAGCCATGCGGGGTTGTCGTACGCAAAGGACCAGTAGGCGCAGAGCTTCCTTGTGCCACCGGCACCGTGTCGTGTGAGGGTGGCATGGAAGGCGAGCCGGTCCACGACCCCCGCGCAGAGCTGCGGATCGGTACACACCTTGCTTCCACGCCCAGGGCCGCGCGCACCTCTCCCAGACCCTGTGCGAAGGAAATGAGCGAGCAACAGCTGTGGCCGATGCAGCCCCCGCTGAGGTACGAGTCTGCGACAGGGAGGCCTTTACTGACGCCGCATCCATGGAATGGGGAGGGCAGGGGGGCGCGGTTGGCCAGTGTGCGGCGGCCTGCCCGGATCATGTGGCCACCCCCTGACTCAAACGATATGTGGTCGTGAGCCTCCGGTGTCACGCCGCCTGGTCAGCATGAGTGTTGCCGACGTACCGTCGCAAGGCGTCCACGCTGTGGAAGACGCGGTAGTCAGTCGCCTCCAGGGCGGCCTGCTCGTCCGGGGCGAGGACCGCGGGGTCGCCCACCTCCTCTTGCAGGCCTTGGGGCCAGAAGGCGGTGGCCACGAGGAACAGTACCGAGTTCGGCGGGATTCTCCTGCGCAGACACCGAGAGTGCCTGCATGGAAGCTGGGCGGACGAGCTACCTCGGGGGCAACAAGCGCATCTCTTCGAGGCAATTGCGTGTGCATATTTTCGGGGATGATCTTGCGATTCGCGGGAACCTCAACATCAATTGGATGTGTTCCGGCTGGTCAAAGGGTCTCGTGAACGTCCCGCACTTCACCGGTATTCGGCGGCAAGGGCCGTGATCCACGATCGTGGCCCTTTTGCGTGCCCCGACACCGCTTGGGCTGGCGGGCCGACGCCCTATCATCGGGTCCGTGAGCGTCCCGCTGCCGGAGCACGAGTACGCCTACGACATCTGCCTGTCCTTCGCGAGCGAACAGCGGCAGTACGTAGAGCAAGTCGCCCGTGCGTTGGAGGAGGCCGGGCTGCGCTTCTACTACGCGAACGACGAGGAAGCTTCGCTGTGGGGCAAGGAACTGCCCGAGCACTTGGACGAGATCTACCGCAGGTCCGCCCTGTTCTGTGTGGTATTCGTGTCGGCGGCCTACGCGGCGAAGATGTGGACCACCCATGAGCGCCGTAGCGCCCAGGCCAGGGCGCTGTCCGATCCCGACGAGTACCTGCTGCCGGTCCGTTTCGACGACACCGAGTTGCCGGGGCTGCGCCCCACGGTCGGTTACGTCGATGCCCGGATCACCCCGCCCGGGCGTCTCACGGCGCTGCTCCGGGAGAAGCTGAGACTGCGCGCGCCGTCTGGGTACCGGTCCGAGCCGGTTCTCACCGCTGTCCCCTCATCTCCGGGGCAGAGGACACCGCGCCCGGGGGAGACGGTCTGGCGGGTGACCACCGGCGGTCTGGTGCAGTCATCGCCCCAGGTATGCGGCGGGACGTTGTACTTCGGCAGCGGTGACTGCCGCGTGTGGGCGGTGGAGGCGGAGACCGGCGCCGAGCGATGGTCCGTGGCGACCGGGGGCGCGGTGTGGTCGACGCCTGCGGTGGCCGACCGCACCGTCTATGTGGGGAGCCAGGACCGCAACGTCTACGCGCTGGACGCCGACACCGGCACGGAGCGCTGGCGGATCACCACCGGTGCGGCCGTGTGGTCGTCCCCCGCGGCCGTGGACGGCATGGTGTTCGTGGGGAGTCGTGATCATCACCTGTACGCGATCGGGGCGACGAACGGCCACGAGCACTGGCGGTTCCGGACTGCGGGGGACGTGGATTCGTCTCCCCTGGTGTCCGCCGGCACCGTGTACGTCGGGTCGGACGACCGCTGCTTGTGGGCGCTGGACGTCGAGACAGGCCGTGCACGGTGGTGGTTCCGGACCGGCGGGGTCGTCCGCTCGTCCCCGGCCGTCCACGACCGGTCGGTCTATGTCGGCAGTGACGACGGCTTCCTCCACGCCGTCGACGCGGAGACCGGTGCCGGTCGCTGGCGCTACCGCACCGGCGGCCGTGTACGGTCGTCGCCCGCCGTGGCGGGAGCCACGGTCTATGTCGGTTCGCACGACGGCAACCTGTACGCACTCGACGCGGGCACCGGTGAGGAGCGGTGGTGGAAGCACGTCGGGGAATGGTTGCAGGCGTCCCCCACGGTGGTGGACGGGACTGTCTTCCTCGGCAGCGACGACCATGGTCTGTGGGCGCTGGACGCTGTGACTGGCGAGGTCCAGTGGCGGTGTCAGACGGACAGTGTGGTGCTCACCCGGCCCGCGGTCTCCGGCCGGATCGCCTGGGTCGGCGGGCAGGACGGCACTGTGAGGGCCGTTCGCGTATGAGTGGTTCGACGCCGGCCCGGCACGGGCCGCTGCTCTCGATCGTGGTCGCCTGCCGTGACGAGGTCGAGGTACTGCCCGAGTTCCATGCCACGCTGCTGGCCGATCTACGTCGTGTCGACCGGTGCTGGGAGATCGTCTACGCCGACGACGGCAGTCGTGACGGCACGCTGGACACGCTGCGGGCGTTCGCCGCCGGCGACAGCCGAGTGGTCTGTCTACCCCTCGACCGCCGTGGCAAGGATGCGGCCATGGCGGCCGGTCTGGCCCGTGCGGCCGGAGAGTGCGTCCTCTTTGTCGACGCCGACCTTCAGCATCCGACGTCCCTGCTCGCCCCTATGTTTGAGCAGTACGGCCGTGGCTTCGAACAGGTCGTGGCCCGGCGGCGGCCCGTCCACTCCGGACGTGCGGACCGACGCTTCGGCAGCCGTGCCTTCCATCTGCTGGTGCGCATCTTCTGCGACGTCGAACTTATCGAAGGCACTGGCGACTTCCGGCTCGTCTCGCGTCCGGTGGCCGATGCAGCGCTCGCCAGGCCGCGTCAACACGGCTTCATGCGTGGCCTGTTCTCCAGTCTGCCGTCCCGCTCGATCTGCCTCGACTACGACTGGCGGCCGCGGGCGGCGGGCCGCAGCGCTTGGGGCACCGTCGCACTGGTCCGCTACGGGGTGCGCGCGCTGATCGCCTGCCGAAGCCAGCCGCCCCAGCCGTTGCTCATGCCCGGTGTCGCGGTGCCGACCCTCGGGGAAGCGGTGATCACGACGCGGTCCGTCAGCGCGCCGGCCGTTCCCGTCGTACGGAGGCCAGAACTCCGAGTACCCAGCACAACAGCAGGAGTCCGGTCGATGTCTGGACGGTGACCACGAGCCGGCTCACGGTGCCCACGGGGTAGATGCCGCTGCTGCCGACGGTGGAGGTGACCGTAGCGCTGAAGTACAGCCAGGTCGTGAAGTCGGCACTCGTATGTCCGGCGAATTGGCCGGGCCGGATCGCGTAGAGGCCGTGGTAGGCGACGGCGTAGCAGCACACCGAGAGCAGCAGCAGCGCCGCGAGGTAGGTCGAGTGTGCCTGGGCGGCGGAACCGTGGGCGAGGGAACGCCGGGAAAAGAAACCTACGTACCGGCCCATGTCGGAGTAGTAGATGTCGTAGTTGCCCAGCGAGGAGCGGATGACCAGCGCGGCAAGCAGAGTGAACAAGCCCAGCAGACCGATCTCAGCGGTGCCCAGTCCGAGCAGGGGTACGGGTGCGGCCGGGGACAGCACGATCAGAGCGGTCCCGCACACGGTGATGAGCAACGGCGTCCAGAAGGCCAGGTTGACCAGACTGCGCAGCCGTCGCCGCAGAATGCCGGTGGGAGCCGAACCTCGGTTGGGCGGGTGGCGGCGACTGAAACGGAGCGAGGTGCGTGGCCGGGGGCGGATGTCGGCCTTGCAGAAGTCGCAGCGCACGCCGAGCGCTTCGACGCGGTCCACATCCGGGGTCTGCTCGTGCCGCAGATGGGTGAGGATGCCAGGCCCGTTGCGCCAGAGCCACAGGTTATCGGGGATGAACGCGGCGGACTTCACCATCAGCGCGACGTCGACGACGGCGATCACCCCGGCGGCCACCGGGTTCACCGCTCGCTCCGCGCCACCCGACCACTGGCCGTCGGCTCCGGATGCAACGTCCCGGTCATGCCGGTGGTGAAAATCGGTCCGCCGCCTCGTCGTCCGTGGACTCGCGTGCGGTGCCGACCAGTTGGACCCATGTCCCCATCTCCTGCTGCTCGATGCGGGTGACAGCGGCCGCCAGCAGTCGGTCGCGGGTGCCGGGGTGGTCGTACGGCTCGGCACTCGTGCGGTACAAGCGGCGCTCCGCCTCGACCGCTTCGCGCGCCTGGCTGAACCGCACGTAGTCGTCGTGCCAGTGGAACAGGGCCCGCAGGCCGGTGAGTACGACGACCACACTGCCCAGCACGGCGGGGGTCGTGGCGTCACGGGGCGACATGACCGCGCTCACCGGGATTGCGGCCGACACCAGCAGCAGCAGGGTCTCGGCCAGGCGGTGGAAACGCCGGGCTTTGAGCGCCGCCTGGCGGTACCAGGTGTACGAGCCGTCCGCGAGCGACATGGCATAGCCCGCAGAGCTCACGGCAGGGTCCATCGGCACGGCCATGGCTTCGCCCCCCGATAAGCCTGGTGTCAGTCGATCCACGGTAGCCCAGCCGGCCACCCGAGGGAATCGGAAGGGGCGTGTGCGGCACTTCGCACACAACTCCATTGTGCAAGCCGCCGCACCTTGTTATCGTCACTTCGACGTAAACGGGAGGGGCCGGGATGGCTGTCGCGGATGTGCTGGGTGGCTTGGTCGCGCCGCTGAACCATCAGTTGTTCCACCTGGGGCAGGACGCGGTCACCTGGGCCGAGTTGCTCGGGTTCGCCACCGGGGCGGTGTGCGTATGGCTGTGCGTACGGGCGAGTGTGTGGAACTTCCCCGTGGGGATCGCCAACAACCTGTTCTTCCTGGTGTTGTTCTGGAGTGCCCGGCTTTACGCGGACGCCTCGCTCCAAGTCGTATACCTGGTGCTCGCCGCCTACGGCTGGCTGATCTGGCTGCGCGGGGGCGAGCGGCGCTCCCGTCGGCGCATGGGGCACGCCTCCCGGTCCACACTGTGGATCCTGTCGGCCCTGCTGGTGCCGGTCACCTGGGGGCTGACCGCGCTGCTGACCCGCGCGCACGACTCCGCGCCCTTCTGGGACGCCCTGAGCACGGCGCTCTCGCTGGCCGCGCAATGGCTGCTCAACGCCAAGCAGATCGAGAACTGGTACTTCTGGATCGCCGCCGACCTCGTCTACATCCCGCTGTACTTCAGCAAGGGACTTGACCTCACCGGCATCGTCTACGTGCTCTTCCTGGCGATGTGCCTGGTCGGATGGCGTTCCTGGCGCCGCGAGCTGGCGGCCGCCCGGCCCCCGGCCGCAGCGCCGGACCGGACGGTGACCGCGTGAGCGCCCGCTTCGTCCACGGGCTGGTGATCGGCAAGTTCTACCCGCCGCACTCCGGCCACCACTTCCTGATCCGCTCCGCCGCCGACGCGTGCGACGCCGTCACGGTCGTCGTGATGGCGGCCGGGCAGGAGTCGATTCCGCTGGCGGAGCGCGTCGCCTGGATACGTGAGCACTGGGCCGACGACCCGCATGTCGCGGTCGTGGGCGTGGTGGACGATCTGCCGGTCGACTACGAGAGCGAGGCGGCCTGGGAAGGGCACGTCGGCCTGATGCGCCAAGCCCTCGCCCTGGGCCCGCACGCCCCCGCCGTCGACGCGGTGTTCAGCTCCGAGCCCTACGGCACCGAACTCGCCCGCCGCTTCGACGCCGCCCCCGTGCTGCTGGACCTCGACCGGGGCACCTTCGCCGTCTCCGGTACGAAGGTCCGCGCGGATCCCGTCGGCCACTGGGCGGAGATCGAGCCGCCGGTCCGGGCCTGGCTGGCCCGCAGGGTCGTCGTGGTCGGCGCGGAGTCCACCGGTACGACCACCCTCTCCCGCGACCTCGCCGCCGCCCTGCGCGGCCGGGGCGGCCCGCACGCGCTCACCCGCTGGGTGCCCGAGTACGGCCGCGAGCTGACCGTCGCCAAGCTGGCCCGTGCTCGCGCGCTGGCGGCCCCGGACCTGCCTCCGCCGACCGTGGCGGACCTCGACTGGGACGACGCCGACTTCGAACTCGTCGCCCGCCGCCAGAACCGCACCGAGCAGCATGCCGCCCGTACCGGTGGCCCGGTGCTCGTGTGCGACACCGACGCCCTGGCCACCACCGTCTGGCAGGAGCGCTACCGCGGCCGCGCGACCGCCCCGGTCCGGGACCTCGCGCGGTCGATGCCCCCGCGCGCCCTCTACCTGCTCACCTCCGACAAGGACGTCCCCTTCGACGACGACGGCCTGCGCGACGGCGAGCACCTGCGCGGCTGGATGACCGACCGCTTCCGCGAGACCCTCACCACCTCCGGCGTCCCCTGGCAGGAGCTCCACGGCGACCGCCGGACCCGCCTGACCGAGGCCCTCCAGGCGGTGGACCGCCTGCTCGCCGACGGCTGGCACCTGGCGGACCCTCTCGGCTGACCGGTGCCCCCGCTCAGGCGTGCGGCCAGACCGTCACGTCCACCATCAGGAAACCCACTTCGGGCGACACGGTCGACTTGACCTGGACCACCAGGAGGGCGATGTTGCCCGCGCGGTCCCTGGCGCAGATCTCGCTCCCCGTCGCCACGACCGCCAGGGGCAGGTGGTGGCTGGTGGCATGCCGGAGTTCGAACTCGCACGTGTCGTAGGTGGCGCCCGGTTCGGTGAAGCGCGGGAGGAGCACACTGCTGCGGCTCTCCAGCGAGCACTGCTGCGCGCCGCAGGTGAAGCGGATGTCCCCCTTGCGGTCTTTCCGGACGTCCTGGTCGCCGAGGTTCAGGGAGTTCGTCGCGTCCAGGTGCAGGAGGGGCTCGGCGATGGGCAGCGGCGTCGCGGCGAGCATGCC
>NZ_WWKH01000821.1:0-21648 GCF_009865595.1 Streptomyces sp. SID1328
CCCTGGACGCGTACGCCGACATCGAGGGCGGCGCTGAAGAGCTGCCGCTCCCGCTGGTCGGCGACGCGGGGGCGGTGGCCCGCCGAGGCGCGCAGCAGGGCGCGGGCGTCCGGGGCGACGGCGGCGGCACGTTGGCGCAGGTGCTGGTCGCCGGCCCGGTGCAGGTCGCGGGCGACCAGGTGGGTCAGCAGCCAGCCGGAGGCCAGCACCAGCAGCGGGACGGTGCACCCGACGGCGAGGCCGACGCGGGCGGAGAGCCTCACCGCGCCTCCCGGAACACGAAGCCGACCCCGCGCACGGTGTGCACCAGCCTCGGGGCGCCGTCGGCCTCGAGCTTGCGGCGCAGATAGCTGACGAAGGTGTCGACGGCGTCGGTGCGCACCTCGAAGTCGTAGCCCCAGACGCGTTCGAGGAGCTGGTCGCGGGTGAGGACGAGCCCGGCGTTACGCATCAGCACCTCCAGGAGCTGGAACTCCCGCCGGGTCAGGTCCAGTACGCGCCCGTCGCGCAGGGCGGTCCGGGCGCCGGGGTCGATCTCGACGCCGGCCTCGCGCAGCACCTCCCGGCCGGCGGGAGGGCGGCGGCGCAGCAGGGCGCGCAGCCGGAGCACGAGTTCCTGGAGGGCGAAGGGCTTGACGAGGTAGTCGTCGCCGCCCGCCTGGAGTCCGGCGATCCGGTCGGCGGTCTCGTCCAGCGCGGACAGCATCAGTACGGGCAGTTCGCGGCCCTCGTCACGGAGCCGGGCGCACACCTGGATGCCGGTGAGGCCGGGCATCGACACGTCCAGCACCAGCACGTCCGGCGGCTCCTGGCCGACGGCGGCAAGCGCCTCGGCGTCGTCGGCCGCGGTGCGCACGGTGAAGCCGTTCAGCCTCAGGCCGCGCTCCAGGGAGCGGCGGATCGCCGCGTCGTCGTCCACCACCAGGACGGTTCCGGGGCTTGCCGAGTCACTCACGCTTCCTCCTCGCAGGGCCGTCAAACCCCTACGGCAGCAGAGGAGTTGAGGTTAAGTCGAATTGCGGAACAAATGGTCCAGACCTATTGACCGCTGGTCCAGACCTTTCCTATTCTCGCGGCAGCATGGGCGTGAAGGCTCAGTCATGCCCCCATGCCTCTGGAAGTTCCCCCCGACATCGAGGGAGGCGCACATGCGCTTCAGACACAGAGTCGCGGCGGGTGCCGTGACCCTGCTGCTCCCCCTGGCCGGCCTCGTCGGCCTGGCCGCCCCCGCCGAGGCGGCCACCAACGTCACCGCGAGCTATGTGAAGTCCCAGGACTGGGGCAGCGGTTTCGAAGGCAAGTGGACCGTCAAGAACACCGGCACCACCGCCATCAGCTCCTGGACGATCGAGTGGGACTTCCCCTCGGGCACGTCCGTCACCTCCGCGTGGGACGCCGACGTCACCTCCTCCGGCACCCACTGGACGGCGAAGAACAAGTCGTACAACGGCTCGGTCGCCCCCGGCTCCTCCATCTCCTTCGCCTTCAACGGCGCGGGCTCCGGTTCACCGAGCAACTGCAAGCTGAACGGCGACAGTTGTGACGGCACCACGGTGCCCGGCGACGCGGCGCCCTCCGCCCCCGGCCAGCCCACCGCCTCCGCCGTGACCGACACCTCGGTCAAGCTGAGCTGGTCGGCCGCCACCGACGACAAGGGCGTCAAGAACTACGACGTCCTGCGCGACGGCGCCAAGGTCGCCACCGTCACCACCACCTCGTACACGGACACCGGTCTCACCGCCGGCACCGACTACTCCTACAGCGTGCGCGCCCGCGACACCGCCGACCAGACCGGTCCGGCGAGCGCCGCCACGGCCGTGCGCACCACCGGCGGCGGCACCAACCCGCCGCCCGCCACCGGTGACAAGGTCAAGCTCGGCTACTTCACCGAGTGGGGCATCTACGGCCGGAACTACAACGTCAAGAACATCGTGACGTCCGGCTCCGCCTCCAAGATCACGCACATCAACTACGCCTTCGGCAACGTCACCGGCGGCAAGTGCGCGATCGGCGACTCCTACGCCGACTACGACAAGGCGTTCACCGCCGACCAGTCGGTCAGCGGCGCCGCCGACACCTGGGACCAGCCGCTGCGCGGCAACTTCAACCAGCTCCGCCAGCTCAAGGCCAAGTACCCGAACATCAAGGTGCTGTGGTCCTTCGGCGGCTGGACCTGGTCCGGCGGCTTCGGCGAGGCGGCCAAGAACCCGGCCGCGTTCGCCCAGTCCTGCTACGACCTGGTGGAGGACCCCCGCTGGGCCGATGTCTTCGACGGCATCGACATCGACTGGGAGTACCCCAACGCCTGCGGTCTGTCCTGCGACACCAGCGGCTCCGCGGCCTTCAAGAACGTGGTCTCCGCGCTGCGCTCCAAGTTCGGCGCCAACTACCTGGTCACCGCCGCGGTCACCGCGGACGGCTCCAGCGGCGGCAAGATCGAGGCCGCCGACTACGCGGGCGCGTCGCAGTACCTCAACTGGTACAACGTGATGACGTACGACTTCTTCGGCGCCTTCGACGCCAAGGGTCCGACGGCTCCGCACTCCCCGCTCACCTCGTACAGCGGCATCCCGAAGGCGGGCTTCACCACCGCCGACGCGATGGCCAAGTACAAGGCGGTCGGCGTCCCGGCGAACAAGCTGCTCATCGGCATCGGCTTCTACGGCCGCGGCTGGACCGGTGTCACCCAGGACGCCCCCGGCGGCACCGCCACCGGAGCCGCACCGGGCACCTACGAGGCGGGCATCGAGGACTACAAGGTGCTCAAGGGCTCCTGCCCGGTCACCGGCACGATCGCGGGCACCGCGTACGCCCACTGCGGCAGCAACTGGTGGTCGTACGACACCCCGTCGACCATCGCCGGCAAGATGAGCTGGGCCAAGAGCCAGGGCCTGGGCGGGGCGTTCTTCTGGGACTTCACCGGGGACACCAGCAACGGTGAACTCGTGACGGCCCTCAGCAACGGCCTGTCGTAGATGAGTTCGGGAGGCCCAGCCCCTGAGCGACGTTGACGCTCCCCCGGACTTCGTCCGGGGGGGGCACCCCCACCCAGCGAGTGAATGTGGCTACGCCACATTCACTCGCTGACCCGGTGGGGCTGCTTCCAGCCACGCGAGAAATCCGGTCAGCGCGTCTTCGCTCATGGCGAGTTCGAGATGGGTGCCCTCGTGGACACAGGCGAGGATCACCGCGTCGGACAGCAGCGCCAGCTCCTCCTCGCCCTCGGGCAGCCGGCGTCCGGCCACCTCGATCCGCGAGCGCTCCAGCACCCGGCGCGGGCGCAGGGCGTAGGAGAACACCCGGAACCACTCGATGCGGTCCCCGTTGTAGCGGGCCACGCCGTAGCTCCAGCCCTTGCCGTTCACATCGGACTGCTCCGCCACGTCCCAGCGCAGCGAACAGTCGAAGGTGCCGCCCGAGCGCTGGATGAGCCTGCGGCGCAGGCCGAACAGGAACAGACCCACCACCACGAGCGCGACCACGATTCCGCACACAGTCAGAGCGAGGACCATCGGCACCGACCTCCTCGTCTCCCAGGTAGTGGAACTGCTTTCGGCTCAGGGTAATGAAACCGCAGAGCCAGGTAATGGAACCGGAAAAACACCCGGATTCACCTCAGCCGCGACCGGCACCGGAATGTTCCGGGCCGGCCGCGGCTGAATGATGGTCACACGGCGCGATGATCAGCGCGCGGAGGTCGCCGCCCGCAGACGGACGTCGGCGCGACGCTGGGCGTCCTCGTCGTCCTCCGCCTTCGCTCGCTCCAGCTCGCGCTCGACGCGCTGGACGTCGATCTCCTCCGCCAGCTCGGCGATCTCGGCCAGCAGCGACAGCTTGTCGTCCGCGAACGAGATGAAACCGCCGTGCACCGCGGCGACGACGGTCCCGCCGTCACTGGTGCGGATGGTCACCGGGCCCGACTCCAGCACACCGAGCAGCGGCTGGTGACCGGGCATGACGCCGATGTCGCCGGACGTGGTGCGCGCGACGACCAGGGTGGCCTCGCCGGACCAGACCTGGCGGTCGGCGGCGACCAGCTCGACGTGCAGCTCAGCAGCCAAGGTTGGCTCCTCGGATCACCACCCGGCGGATGTGCCGGGTGTCGGGGTCAATTCTAGGGGGCGTGGCCGAGGGGGCGGGACGTGCCCGCCCCCCGGCCAGGAGCGCGGGTGTCAGGAGACGCCCAGCTCCTTCGCGTTCTTCTTGAGGTCCTCGATGCCACCGCACATGAAGAACGCCTGCTCCGGGAAGTGGTCGTACTCACCGTCGCAGATCGCGTTGAACGCGGCGATGGTCTCGTCCACCGGAACGTCCGAACCGTCCACGCCGGTGAACTGCTTGGCGACGTGGGTGTTCTGGGACAGGAAGCGCTCCACACGACGGGCACGGTGGACGACGAGCTTGTCCTCCTCGCCCAGCTCGTCGATACCGAGGATCGCGATGATGTCCTGGAGGTCCTTGTACTTCTGCAGGATGTTCTTGACGCGCATGGCGCAGTCGTAGTGCTCCTGCGCGATGTACCGCGGGTCCAGGATGCGGGACGTGGAGTCCAGCGGGTCCACGGCCGGGTAGATGCCCTTCTCCGAGATCGGACGGGAGAGCACCGTCGTCGCGTCGAGGTGGGCGAACGTGGTGGCCGGGGCCGGGTCGGTCAGGTCGTCCGCGGGGACGTAGATCGCCTGCATCGAGGTGATCGAGTGACCGCGCGTCGAGGTGATGCGCTCCTGGAGGAGGCCCATCTCGTCGGCCAGGGTCGGCTGGTAACCCACGGCGGACGGCATGCGGCCGAGCAGCGTGGAAACCTCGGAACCGGCCTGCGTGAAGCGGAAGATGTTGTCGATGAAGAACAGCACGTCCTGCTTCTGGACGTCACGGAAGTACTCGGCCATGGTGAGGCCGGCCAGCGCGACGCGCAGACGGGTGCCCGGCGGCTCGTCCATCTGACCGAAGACCAGCGCGGTCTTGTCGATGACGCCCGACTCGGTCATCTCCGCGATGAGGTCGTTGCCCTCACGCGTGCGCTCACCGACACCGGCGAACACGGAGACACCGTCGTGGTTATTGGCGACGCGGTAGATCATCTCCTGGATGAGCACCGTCTTGCCGACACCGGCACCGCCGAACAGGCCGATCTTGCCGCCCTTGACGTACGGGGTGAGCAGGTCGATGACCTTGACGCCCGTCTCGAACATCTCGGTCTTCGACTCGAGCTCGTCGAAGTTCGGGGCCTTGCGGTGGATGGGCCAGCGCTCGCCGGTGTGCTTCTCGTCGACGTTCAGCACCTCACCGAGGGTGTTGAACACCTTGCCCTTGGTGAAGTCGCCGACCGGGACGGAGATGGCGGCGCCGCTGTCCGTCACGACGGACTGGCGGACCAGACCGTCGGTGGGCTGCATGGAGATGGTGCGGACCACGCCGTCACCCAGGTGCTGGGCGACCTCGAGGGTCAGCGTCTTCTTCTCGCCGTCGCGCGCCGGGTCGGCGACCTCGACGGTCAGGGCGTTGTAGATGTCCGGCATCGCGTCGACGGGGAACTCCACGTCGACGACCGGGCCGATGACGCGGGCGACGCGACCCGTGGCCGCCGCGGTCTCAACAGTGGTGGTCATTTATCGGTCACTCCCCGCGGTCGCGTCGGCCAGGGCGCTGGCGCCACCGACGATCTCGCTGATTTCCTGGGTGATTTCGGCCTGGCGGGCCGCGTTGGCAAGACGGGAGAGCGTGTTGATCAGCTCACCCGCGTTGTCGGTGGCCGACTTCATCGCGCGCCGCGTGGCGGCGTGCTTCGAAGCGGCCGACTGGAGCAGCGCGTTGTAGATCCGGCTCTCGACGTACCGCGGCAGCAGGGCGTCCAGGACGTCCTCCGCCGAGGGCTCGAAGTCGTACAGCGGGAGGATCTCACCGTCGCCGGTCTTCTCCTCCGTGACCTCGTCGAGGCGCAGCGGGAGCAGCCGCTCGGCGACCGCCGTCTGCGTCATCATCGAGACGAACTCGGTGAAGACGATGTACAGCTCGTCCGCGCCGCCGTCCGCTTCGGGCGTCTCGATGGCCTCGATGAGGGGCGCCGCGACCTTCTTGGCGTCCCCGTACGTGGGCTCGTCGGTGAAGCCCGTCCACGCCTCCGCGATCTTGCGCTCACGGAAGTTGTAGTGCGCGACACCCCGGCGGCCGACGATGAACGTCTCCACCTGCTTGCCCTCGCGCTCGAGGCGCTCGGTGAGCTGCTCGACCGCCTTGATGGCGTTGGAGTTGAAGGCGCCGGCCAGACCGCGGTCGCTCGTGAGGAGCAGGACCGCGGCACGGGTCGGGTTCTCGGCCTCCGTGGTGAGCGGGTGCTTGGTGTTCGAGCCGGTGGCCACCGACTTGACCGCGCGGGTCAGCTCGTCCGCGTACGGCTTGGAGGCCGCCACCTTGCGCTGCGCCTTGACGACACGCGAGGCGGCGATCATCTCCATCGCCTTGGTGATCTTCTTGGTCGCGGTGACGGATCGGATGCGACGCTTGTAGACCCGGAGCTGGGCTCCCATGAGTCAGGTCCCTTCCTTACGTCACTTGGCGGGAGAGGCCGGGGTGTCGTCGCCGAGGAGCTTGCCGTCCGAGGTCTCGAACTGCTTCTTGAACTCCGCGATCGCGTCACCGATGGCCTGCAGGGTGTCGTCCGACATCTTGCCGCCCTCCCGGATGGAGGTCATCAGGCCCTGGTGCTTGCGGTGCAGGAACTCCAGCAGCTCCTTGTCGAAGCGGCGGACGTCCTCGACCGGCACGTCGTCCATGCGGCCCGTACCACCGGCCCAGATCGAGACGACCTGGTCCTCGGTGGACATCGGCTGGTACTGGTCCTGCTTCAGCAGCTCGGTCATGCGCTGACCGCGCTCGAGCTGGTTCTTGGACGCCTGGTCCAGGTCGGAACCGAAGGCGGCGAACGCCTCCAGCTCACGGAACTGGGCGAGGTCCACGCGCAGGCGGCCGGAGACCTGCTTCATCGCCTTGTGCTGGGCGGAACCACCGACTCGGGAGACGGAGATACCGACGTTCAGCGCGGGACGCTGACCGGCGTTGAAGAGGTCCGACTCCAGGAAGCACTGGCCGTCGGTGATGGAGATGACGTTGGTCGGGATGAACGCCGAGACGTCGTTGGCCTTCGTCTCGACGATCGGCAGACCCGTCATCGAGCCGGCGCCCAGGTCGTCGGAGAGCTTCGCGCAGCGCTCCAGCAGACGGGAGTGCAGGTAGAAGACGTCACCGGGGTAGGCCTCACGGCCCGGCGGACGGCGCAGCAGCAGGGACACGGCGCGGTAGGCGTCGGCCTGCTTCGACAGGTCGTCGAAGACGATCAGGACGTGCTTGCCCTGGTACATCCAGTGCTGACCGATGGCGGAACCGGTGTACGGCGCCAGGTACTTGAAGCCGGCCGGGTCGGACGCCGGGGCGGCGACGATGGTCGTGTACTCCAGCGCGCCGTTCTCCTCCAGCGCGCGGCGTACGCCGGCGATGGTGGAGCCCTTCTGGCCGATGGCGACGTAGATGCAGCGGACCTGCTTGTTCGGGTCGCCGGTGCGCCAGTTGTCGCGCTGGTTGATGATCGTGTCGACGGCCAGGGCGGTCTTGCCGGTCTGGCGGTCACCGATGATGAGCTGGCGCTGGCCGCGGCCGACCGGGGTCATGGCGTCGACCGCCATGTAGCCCGTCTCCATCGGCTCGTGCACCGACTGGCGCTGCATGACCGTGGGGGCCTGCAGTTCGAGGGCGCGACGGCCGTCGGTCTCGACCTCGCCGAGGCCGTCGATCGGCTGGCCCAGCGGGTCGACGACACGGCCGAGGTAGCCGTCGCCGACGGCGACCGAGAGGACCTCTCCGGTGCGGTGCACCGGCTGGCCCTCCTCGATGCCGCTGAACTCGCCGAGAACGATGGCACCGATCTCGCGCTCCTCGAGGTTGAGGGCGAGGCCGAGGGTGCCGTCCTCGAACTTCAGCAGCTCGTTGGCCATGGCCGAGGGAAGACCCTCGACCTTCGCGACACCGTCGCCGGCGACGGTGACCGTACCGACCTCCTCGCGCGAGGCCGCGTCCGGCTTGTACGACTGGACGAAGTTCTCCAGTGCGTCCCGGATCTCCTCCGGCCGGATCGTGAGCTCCGCCATCTGGGTTCCCTGCTCTCCTTGTTGGGCCCGAAGTTTCACTTTGGGGGGATGTCTGACTCCGGACTCCCCCCTGAACGAGGTGAATCCTCTGCACGGCCCAACCAGGGCCGTAATTACGTACTACGTGTTGAGTTCTAGCTCGCCATGCGGCGGGCGGCGTCGTCCAGCCGGTCCGCCAGGGAGCCGTTGATGACCTCGTCACCGACCTGCACCCGGACACCGCCGATGACCTCGGGGTCCACGTCCAGGTTGAGGTGCATCCGGCGGCCGTAGAGCTTGGCCAGGGCGTCACCCAGGCGACGCTTCTGGGCCTCGCTCAGCGGGACCGCCGAGGTGACGGTCGCCACCAGCCGGTCCCGGCGCTCCGCGGCCAGCTTGGACAGGGACTCGAGTCCCGCTTCCAGGCTACGTCCACGCGGCGCGGTGACCAGCCGGGTGACCAGACGCTCGGTGGCGGGCTTGGCCCGTCCGCTCAGCAGCCGGTGCACCAGCTCGGCCTTGGCCGCGGTGGACGCCGACCGGTCGGTCAGCGCGGCCCGCAGGGCCGGGTCGGAGGCGACGATGCGGCCGAACCGGAACAGCTCGTCCTCGACGTCGTCCAGCGTGCCCGACTTCTCCGCGGCGGTGAGGTCGGCGATGTCCGCCAGCTCCTCCAGCGCGTCCACCAGGTCGCGGGTCTGCGACCAGCGGGACCGGGCGAGGCCGGCCACCAGGTCGGCGGTCGGACCGCTCACCTGGCCGCCGATCAGGCGCTGCACCAGCTCGGCCTTGGCCTCGGCGGGCTGCGCCGGGTCGGTGAGGACCCGGCGCAGGCCGGCCTCGCGGTCGAGCAGCGCGGTGACGGCCGCCAGCTCGTCGGCGAGCTGCGCGGCATCCACGGGGGTGGAGTCCGTCAGCGCGTCGAGACGCTCCCGTGCGGCTGCCAGGGCCTCGCGGCTCGCTCCGTTCATCGCGTGGCCTCGGCCTTCTCGTCGAGCTCGTCGAGGAAGCGGTCGATCACACGGCTCTGCCGGGCGTGGTCCTCGAGGGACTCACCGACGAGCTTGCCGGCCAGTTCGGTGGCGAGCTTGCCGACGTCCTGGCGGAGCGAGGCCGAAGCGGCCTTGCGGTCGGCCGCGATCTGGGCGTGACCGGCGGCCACGATCTCCTCGCGCTGACGCTGGCCCTCGGCCCGCATCTCCGCGATGAGCGTCGCACCCTGCTCCTGAGCCTCCTGGCGCAGCCGGGCGGCCTCGTGACGGGCCTCGGCGAGCTGGGCCTTGTACTGCTCGAGGACGCTCTGAGCCTCGGTCTGCGCGGCCTCGGCCTTCTCGATCCCGCCCTCGATCGCTTCGCGGCGCTCCTCCAGAACCTTGTTGATGTTCGGGAGGAGCTTCCAGGCGAGGAAGCCGAAGACGATGACAAAGGCGATCAGGCCGATGACGAGCTCTGGGATCGGCGGGATGAGGGGGTTCTCGGCCTCCTCAGCCGCAAGCTGAACCAGGGGGCTCATATCAGTGCCTTTCGTCTATGGGTATGGCGGTCGAGTCAGGCGCCGTAGACGAACGGCATAACCAGACCGATCAGGGCGAGCGCCTCACAGAAGGCGAAACCGAGGATCTGGTTGGCGCGGATCAGGCCGGCAGCCTCGGGCTGGCGGGCGAGCGCCTGCGTGCCGTTACCGAAGATGATGCCGACGCCGACGCCGGGGCCGATGGCAGCGAGACCGTAACCGATGGAGCCGAGGGAGCCGGAAACAGCAGCAGCAAGGGTCTGGGACATGCCAGTTCTTCCTTTTCTGTACGGACCGGTGGGGGTTGGCCACCGGACGAGTAGGGGGAGCGGGACGAGCGCGGGCTCAGTGGTGCTCGGCCAGCGCGCCCTGGATGAAGCTGCAGGTCAGCAGTACGAAGACGTACGCCTGCAGAGCCTGGATGAAGAGCTCGAACGCCGTCATCACGATGGTCATGATGAAGGACACGCCGGCGTAGGCGATACCGATGCCGTTGAGCATGTACCAACTCGCGACCGTGAAGAGCAGCAGCAGCGTGTGGCCGGCGAACATGTTCGCGAAAAGCCGGACGGCGTGGGTGAACGGCCGCACCAGCAGGTTCGAGAACAGCTCGATGAGCATGGCCAGCGGCAGCACCGGGCCGAGCGACTTGTCGTAGCCGGTGAAGTTCTTGAACGCGCCGACGAATCCGTGCCGCTTGAAGGTCAGGCCGACCCACAGGACGTAGACGATGGCGGCCAGGACGATCGGGTACGCGATGATCGAAGTCACCGGGAACTGGGCGACCGGGATGATCGACCAGAGGTTCATCATCCAGATGAAGAAGAAGAGCGAGACGACGAGAGGTACGTACTTCTCGCCCTCCTTCTTTCCGATCGTCTCGTAGACGACGCCGCGGCGGATGAAGTCGTAGCCGGACTCGGCGATCATCTGGAGCTTGCCCGGGACGACCTTCGGGCGGGCGAAGGCGGCCCAGAAGAAGACCACGACGATGATCGACCCGAGCAGCGCCAGCAGCATCGGCTTGTTGAAGTACAGGTTGCTGTCCGCGTCGCCCCAGAGCGGCTTGAACAGGAACGAGTGCAGGCCCGGAGCCGGGAAGCCGCACCCGGAGAACAGGTGACAGCTCGTGTCGAAAGCGAGCGTCTGCGTCGGGTCAGCACTCACCGCGGGCTCCTTCATCGTGGCGCATAGGTACGGCAACCTCGTTGTGTCGGCGCGGCGTACGGCCGCGGTTCGGCACGGGACTGGTGTTACGGATGTGGGGGCGGCTGGGGGGCATCTAGCCTCGCAGTGGAACAGGCGTCAGCTCGAATGCCCGCGCCCGCGATGCCGCAGTTGGCACCGGACGATAGCAGGATCTCTCCCGCGCCTTTATCCCGGCCCTACCCCTCATGACGAGCGGTCCGTCTTCTGGGACTTGTCTTCCTTCGACGGAGCATCGGGATCGACATAGAGGATCTTGGCCTTCATGTGGGCGCGCGCCTGGGCGGCGATCCACGTGAGGGTGGCCACCACCAGAACGACGGCGAAGGCACGGGGGTTGAACAGGGTGGTGTTCTTGAACAGACCCACGAAGACGACCAGCAGCAGGAGTTGGGCCGCGTAGAGCAACAGACCCATCATCTGGAACAGCTGCGGGAACGACCTGGCGGTGCGCTGCAGGACGTAAAGACCGATCCCCATGAAGAGGATGACGATCAGTGTGCCCACGACGGCCCCGATCGCACCCTTGCCGCCGGCGACAACACCGCTGACAACGGCGGCGATCGCACCGACGGCAGCCGTGGGCACCGCGGCCTGGGCAAGAATCCGGACGTCATTGGACGGCATGGCGGCAACTCCGCTTTCACAGGGGGCAGGTGTCGTCATGGACGAGCGTAGTCCCGGACCGAGTACGGCAACTCTCATGCCGTCGGACCGTGGTTTCACGGTCTCCGGCTCTGTCCTGGGTTCTCGTGAACCGTATCACAAACTATTTGATGAGGTCTTTACCTGGAGGCGTATCGATTGTCACACATGAGAGTGACGACGCGCCCAGGTGCAAGAACCGGGTGAGCTTGTCTGGTATTAGGGGGCTTTGCTCCCCCACGACTTGGCAATGCTCTAGTCAGATTCTTACCTTGCGGCCTTTGCCGGAACGCGTACGCGCTCCGATCGCGGTCGCTCCGTTGACGCCCGGTACCGCGGCCACCGCGGTCGGCGCGGTGGTGGCGTCGGTGAGGGCCGCGGTGGACGTTTCGCCGGGCTCGGTCCCCGCCCCCTCACCGTCTTCCGCCGGTTCCGGATAGCGGCGGTAGCGCGGGGGGACGAAGTGCTGGGCCCAGCGCGGCGCGTGGGGGGTGAAGCGGGGGAGGAGGAGCATGACCAGGCCGATGGCGCTCAGGAAGACGACGCCGAGGACGATCCACATCGAGGCCGAGTTGACCGAGTAGGCGAGCACGCCGAAGCCGATGAGGGCCGACCAGAAGTACATGATGAGCACCGCCCGGCTGTGCGAGTGCCCGATCTCCAGCAGCCGGTGGTGCAGGTGCCCTCGGTCGGCCGCGAAGGGCGACTGGCCGCGCCAGGTGCGGCGCACGATGGCCAGCACGAGGTCGGCGGCCGGGATCGCGATGATCGACAGCGGCAGCAGCAGCGGGATGTACGCGGGCACCATCTGGTGCACGGTGCTGCGCTCGGAACCGGAGAACAGGTTCAGCCGGTCCGGGTCGATCTGGCCGGTGACGGAGATGGCGCTGCCGGCCAGCACCAGGCCGATCAGCATCGAGCCGGAGTCGCCCATGAAGATGCGCGCCGGATGCATGTTGTGCGGCAGGAAGCCCAGACACATGCCCATCAGGATCGCCGCGAACAGCGTCGCCGGGGCGGCCGCCTCGATGCCGTAGCCGTACCAGATGCGGTAGGCGTACATGAAGAACGCGGCGGTGGCGATGCAGACCATGCCGGCCGCGAGACCGTCGAGGCCGTCGACGAAGTTGACCGCGTTGATGGTGATGACGACCAGGGCGACGGTCAGCAGGGTTCCCTGCCACTGGGTGACGGCGACCAGGCCCACACCGGGCACCGGCAGCCACAGGATCGTCAGACCCTGCACCACCATCACACCGGCGGCGATCATCTGGCCGCCCAGCTTGATCAGGGCGTCGATCTCGAACTTGTCGTCCAGCACGCCGATCAGCCAGATCAGCGCGGCCCCGGACAGCAGGGCGCGGGGCTCGTTGGACTTGGCGAAGACCTCGTTGAGGTTCTCCAGGTGGTCCGCGACGAGCAGCCCCGCGCACAGTCCGAAGAACATGGCGATACCGCCGAGCCGCGGAGTGGGCTCCCGGTGCACGTCCCGTGCCCGGATCTCCGGCATCGCTCCCGCCACGATCGCGAATTTCCGAACCGGCCCAGTCAGCAGGTAGGTCACCGCGGCCGTGATGAGAAGCGTCAGCAGGTATTCACGCACGGGCATCCCCACAGATCTCGCTGGCCATCACAGCCCCACACCCTAGCGAGGGACACGTACGGTTAAGGACCGGCGGGGGACGGGGATGGTTCCGTCGGGGCGTTCCGTACCCGTATGCCACCCCTTCTGCCTCCCCTTCTCACCCCGGTTCTCACTCCGGGTACGGCGGGAAGTCCGCGGTCAGCTCGCGCACCTCGGCCCGTGCGGCGGCCGGGTCGAGGGCGCCGCTCACCACGCCGACCAGTAGCGCGGCGATCCGGGCCATGGCCGGCTCCCCCATCCCCTGGGTGGTGACGGCGGCGGTGCCGAGCCGCAGCGCCCGGCCGCCGGTGTGCGCAAGCGCACAGCAGTCCAGCACCAGCCCGGCGGCCGCGAGCCGCCCGCGCGCGGTGCGGCCGTCCATGCCGAGCGGGGCGGGGTCGGCCACGATGAGGGCCGTGTCGGTGCCGCCGGTGGCGACTGTGAACCCGGCGTCGGCCAGGTGCCCGGCGAGCGCGTGCGCGTTGGCGACGGTCTGGTGGGCGTAGGCCGCGAACGCGGGGGTGGCCGCCTCACCGAACGCGACGGCCTTGGCGGCGACGCTGTTCATCTGGGCGCCGCCCTGGGTGAAGGGGAACACCGCCCGGTCGACGCGCCGGGCCAGCCCGGCCCCGCACAGGATCAGCCCCCCGCGCGGCCCTCGCAGCGTCTTGTGCGTGGTGGCGCACACCAGGTCCGCGTACGGCACCGGGTTCGGCGCCGCTCCCCCGGCGACCAGTCCGGCGGAGTGCGCGAGGGTGACGATGAGATACGCCCCGACCTCGTCGGCGACGTCGCGGAAGAAGGCGTGGTCGAAGTGTCGGGGGTAGGCGATCGAGCCGCACACAACAGCCTTGGGCCGGTGTTCGCGGGCCAGCCGGCGCACCTCGTCGTGGTCGACCAGCCCGGTCTCCGGGTCCAGGCCGTAGCCGACGAAATCGAACCAGCGGCCGGAGAAGTTCGCGGGCGAGCCGTGGGTGAGATGGCCGCCGTCGTCCAGGCTGAGGGCGAGGACGGTGTCACCGGGGCGCAGCACGGCCGCGTAGGCGGCCAGCATGGCCGAGGAGCCGGTGTGGGGCTGCACGTTGGCGTGCTCGGCGCCGAAGAGGTCCCTGGCGCGCTCCACGGCGATGCGTTCGGCGGTGTCGGCCAGCGCGCAGCCCCCGTGGTACCGGGAGCCGGGGTAGCCCTCGGCGTACTTGTTGGCCAGCGGGGAGCCGAGGGTGGCGAGCACGGCGGGCGAGGCGAAGTTCTCGGCCGCGGTGAGCTGGAGGGTCGTCGACTGCCGGTCCAGCTCCCCGCGCAGGATCTCGGCCAGCTCCGGGTCCTGCCGGCACAGTACGTCCGCTTCCAGCACGGGTGTGACCGACATGACGGGCTCCGGGCGGTCGACGGTGACGTGGGGCGGGACCCCGGGTCTCCAATGTAGGCCGTGCCGGGGGCGGCCGCTCGGCCGCCGGACCCGTCCCGGCGCCGGAGCCCGGCGCGCGTCACATGCGGGCGGGCACGCCCGTCAGCGCGGTGACGACCGGGTCGAGGGCGTCGCGTATCTCGTCGCCGATGGAGCGGAAGAAGGGCAGCGGGGCCCCGTAGGGGTCGTACACCTCGTCCGCCTCGGCGGTGGGGGCGAGCAGCCAGCCGCGCAGCGCGGCGGCCGCGCGGACCAGGGCGCGGGCGCGCAGCACCACGCCGTCCTCCAGGGGCGGCAGGGTGGCCGGGTCTATCGCGCGGACCAGGCGGGTGAACTCCTTCAGCGTGAAGGTGCGCAGGCCCGCCGAGTGGCCCATGGAGATGACCTGGGCGCGGTGGTCCCGGGTGGCGGTCAGCACCAGGTCGGCCATGATGACGTGCTCGTCCAGCAGCTCCCGGCCGGTGAACCCGGCCGCGTCCGCGCCGAACTCGGAGAGCACGGTCTCCGCGTTCTCCTCCATCCGGGCGCCCTCGTGACCCCAGGTGCCGGCGCTCTCCACGATCAGGCCGCCGCCGAGCACCCCGAGCCGTTCCGCCACGAAATGCCGGGTCAGCCGCTCGGTGATGGGCGAGCGGCAGACGTTGCCGGTGCTGACGTGGAGGATGCGGAAGGTGTCGCGCGGGAACCCGAAGGTCGTGGTCTGCTCCGCCGGGCGGTCCGCGCCGCCTATGCCGCGCATGGGGTGACCCCCTGCCCGGAGCGCTCGGGCGGGACGTACCGCTGGGGGGCCGTCAATTCGCCACCTCGAGGTCGGGTACGACCTTGCGCAGCTCCTCCGGGGAGATGGCGCCCTGGCGCAGCAGCAGCGGGACGGGGCCGGAGACGTCCACGATGGACGAGGGCACGTTACCCGGCGTGGGGCCGCCGTCGAGGTAGACGGAGACGGAGTCGCCGAGCATGCGCTGGGCGTCGTCGCAGGTCTCCGGGGCGGGGTGGCCGGTGAGGTTGCCGGAGGAGACGGCCATCGGGCCGACCTCGGTGAGCAGCTCGATGGCGACCGGGTGCAGCGGCATGCGTACGGCGACGGTGCCGCGGGTGTCGCCGAGGTCCCACTGGAGGGACGGCTGGTGCCGGGCGACCAGGGTGAGCGCGCCGGGCCAGAAGGCGTCGACGAGTTCCCAGGCCAGCTCGGAGAAGTCGGTGACCAGGCCGTGCAGGGTGTTCGGGGAGCCGATGAGCACGGGGGTGGGCATGTTGCGGCCCCGGCCCTTGGCGGCGAGCAGGTCGGCGACGGCTTCCGAGGAGAACGCGTCGGCGCCGATGCCGTAGACCGTGTCGGTCGGCAGCACCACCAGTTCACCCCGGCGTACGGCGGCGGCTGCCTCGCGCAGGCCCGTCACGCGGTCGGTGGCGTCATTGGTGTCGTATCGCCGTGCCATGTCTAGCGGGCCTCCTCGTACACGTAACTCTGAAAGTGGTTCTGCGCGGTGGTCACGGCGTCGCCTTGCGGGCCGTGGCGAACCGGGGGCGGTTGTTGAGGTCGGGGTGGTCGGCCGCGTCGGCCCAGCCCCGCTCCTCGGTGAAGATCCACGGCACCTGGCCGCCCTGGGTGTCGGCGTGCTCGATGACGACGACACCGCCGGGGCGCAGCAGCCGGTGCGCGGTGCGCTCGATGCCCCGGATCAGGTCGAGTCCGTCCTCGCCGGAGAACAGGGCCAGCTCGGGGTCGTAGTCGCGGGCCTCGGGGGCGACGTACTCCCACTCGGTGAGCGGGATGTACGGCGGGTTGGAGATGACCAGGTCGACCTGGCCGTCCAGGTCCGGGAAGGCGGTCAGGGCGTCCCCCTGGCGCAGGTCGACACGGGAGCCCTCGACGTTCTTACGGGTCCACCTGAGCGCGTCCTCGGACAGCTCGACGGCGTGCACCCGCGAGCGCGGCACCTCCTGGGCGAGGGCCAGCGCGATGGCGCCGGAGCCGGTGCACAGGTCGACGATGCTGGGCTCGACGACGTCCATGGCGCGTACCGCGTCTATCGCCCAGCCGACCACCGACTCGGTCTCCGGCCGGGGCACGAAGACGCCGGGGCCGACCTGGAGCTCCAGGTAGCGGAAGTAGGCCCGCCCGGTGATGTGCTGGAGCGGCTCGCGCTGCTCGCGGCGGGCGATGACCTCCCAGTACCGGGCGTCGAAGTCGGAGTCCTTCACGGTGTGCAGGGCGCCGCGCTTGACGGCGTGCACGAAGGCGGCCAGCTCCTCGGCGTCGGTGCGCGGGGAGGGCACTCCGGCGTCGGCCAGCCGCTGGGTGGCCTGGGCCACCTCCGCGAGCAGCACGCTGCGGGGGCTCGGGGGTCGCCCCCCGAAGTCTTGCTGCACGCTTCTCCTCCGGTCCTCGTGCGTGGTCCTGCGGGGCGTTCTCAGGCGTTCGCGAGCTTCGCCGCCGAGTCGGCGTCGACGCACGCCTGGATCAGCGCGCTCAGCTCGCCGTCGAGCACCTGGTCCAAGTTGTACGCCTTGAAGCCCACGCGGTGGTCGGAGATGCGGTTCTCCGGGAAGTTGTACGTGCGGATCTTCTCGGAGCGGTCCACGGTGCGGACCTGGCTGCGGCGGGCGTCGGCGGCCTCCGCCTCGGCCTTCTCCTGGGCGGCGGCGAGCAGCCGGGAGCGCAGGATGCGCAGGGCCTGCTCCTTGTTCTGGAGCTGGCTCTTCTCGTTCTGGCAGGAGGCGACCACACCGGTGGGCAGGTGGGTGATGCGCACGGCGGAGTCGGTGGTGTTGACCGACTGGCCGCCGGGGCCGGAGGACCGGTAGACGTCGATCCGCAGGTCGCTGGGGTTGATCTCGACGTCCACCTCCTCGGCCTCGGGGGTGACGAGGACACCCGCGGCGGAGGTGTGGATGCGGCCCTGCGACTCGGTGGCGGGCACGCGCTGCACGCGGTGCACCCCGCCCTCGTACTTCAGACGGGCCCACACGCCCTGGCCGGGCTCGGTCTGGCCGCGGGACTTCACCGCGACCTGGACGTCCTTGTAGCCGCCCAGCTCGGACTCGGTGGCGTCGATGATCTCGGTCTTCCAGCCGACGCGCTCGGCGTAGCGGAGGTACATGCGCAGGAGGTCACCGGCGAACAGGGCGGACTCGTCGCCGCCGGCGCCGGCCTTGATCTCCAGGATGACGTCCTTGTCGTCGCTCGGGTCGCGCGGGACCAGGAGCAGGCGGAGCTTGTCGGTCAGCTCCTCGCGCTGCTTCTCCAGGACCTTGGCCTCGGCGGCGAAGTCGGGGTCGTCGGCCGCCAGCTCACGGGCGGTCTCGATGTCGTCCCCGGACTGCTTCCAGGAGCGGAAGGTGGCCACGATCGGGGACAGCTCGGCGTAGCGCTTGTTCAGCTTGCGCGCGTTCGCCTGGTCGGCGTGGACCGACGGGTCGGCGAGCTTTCGCTCCAGATCGGCGTGCTCGGCGACGAGGTCCTCGACTGCCTCGAACATCTTTCGGCTCCTGTTACTGCGGGTGAAGGGCTGGCGGGCGACCAAAAACGCCGGTCCGTGGTCACGCCCCTCGCGGGGCGCGACCGTGGACCGGCGGTTCGGGGCTCGCTACTTCTTGGAGCCGGAAGCCTTGCCGAAGCGGGCCTCGAAGCGGGCCACGCGGCCACCGGTGTCGAGGATCTTCTGCTTGCCCGTGTAGAACGGGTGGCACTCGGAGCAGACCTCGGCACGGATGGTGCCGTCGATGGTGCTCCGGGTGGTGAACGAGGCGCCACAGGTGCAGCTCACCTGGGTCTCGAAGTACTCGGGGTGGATGTCGCGCTTCAAGGTGTCTCCTAGGTTCCGGGAGGGCGCCGGGTCGCCACCGCGGGAATGCGGGTGCGTGAACCGGAGCCGACGTACCAGTCTGCCAGGACTGGCGCCATCCCCCAAAACCGGGGGTGGGGCTGTTCTATTCCCCGGGCCCGCTGGGCGGCTCCGGGCGCCTCAGGGGTGGCTCAGGGGTGGCTCAGGGGGTGACGACGCCCTTGGCGCCGCCGGTGGCCGAGCCCGCGGTGGCGGAGTCCGGGACCGGCCGGTCGTTCTTCAGCGCCGTCCAGATCTGCCGGGCCCTGGTCCGCTCCAGCAGCACCCGGTTGGGGTCGGCCGGGTCGTACTGCACCGGCATGGTGACCATGTGCGTCCCGGAGGCGCTGATGCCCTTGAGGCCGCCCGCGAAGTCCGCGAGGGAGTTGACCGAGCCGAGGTCGGAGTCGGTGGTGACGGTCCGGGTCGCGGTGTCGGCGAGGTCGTACAGCTTCTTGGGGTTGCTCAGCACGCCGACCTGCTTGGTCTGGGCGATGAGGGCCTTCACGAACGCCTGCTGGAGCTGGATGCGGCCGAGGTCGGAGCCGTCGCCGACGCCGTGCCGGGTGCGCACCAGGCCGAGCGCCTGCGCGCCGTCGAGGGTGTGCGTGCCGGCCGCCAGGTTCAGGTGGCTGTCCGGGTCCTGGATGGCGCGGGTGGTGGTGACGCGTACGCCGCCGAGGTCGTCGACCAGGCGCTGGAAGCCCGCGAAGTCGACCTCCAGGTAGTGGTCCATGCGGATGCCGCTGAGCGACTCGACGGTTCTGACCGCGCAGGGGGCGCCGCCGGTGGCGTAGGCCGAGTTGAACATGACGTTCTTCGCCGCCGGGTACGTGTGGCCCTCGGTGTCGGCGCAGGCGGGCCGGTCGATGAGGGTGTCGCGCGGGATGGACACCACGGACGCCTTCTTGTGGCCCTTGTAGAGGTGGACGATCATCGCGGTGTCGGAGCGGGCGCCGCTGTCGGCCGCTCCCCCGCCGATCTTCCGGTTGGCGCCGTCGCGGGTGTCGGAACCGAGGACCAGGATGTTCTGCGAGCCGTTGCCGGCCTTCGCGGGCCGGTCGCGGCCGAGTACCTGGTTGATGTCGATGCTGCGGATGTTGCCGTTCAGCTTGAAGTAGACGTACCCGGCGCCGGCGCCCGCCAGCACGACCACGCCGGCGGCTGTCCATGCCATGGCGAGCAGGGCCTTGCGGCCCGTGCTGCGGGGCTTGCGGCGGCGCCCCTTGCTCCGGCGGCGGGGGCCGTCTCCGGTCTCCGGTATCCCGGGCTCCGGCGTGCTCTCGGTGGACACTGCGCTCCTAGGTCTCGTCCGTTCGGTTACCCCCTGCGTTCAGGGTCGGGAGCGGTCGTCACCACTCCATCGTCGCTCCACCTGGTCGGACAGGGAAACTCGGGACAGGCTCGCACAAAGCGCTGCGCCGCCCGGTACGGCAGTTGTCACCCTCCGTGCTCGGGGCGGCGGACCGTTTCCCCGTTCACCTGCGCTTTCTCGTAAGGGGCCCTACCGAGCCAAGTCGGTACCGAACGTCACACCTGTGGCAAAGGTCTCGCGGGAGCGCTCAGCGCGCAAAAGGGGCCGCCCCCGTCGCGTGTGCGGCGGGGGCGGCCCGAAGGTCCGAAGCGGGTGGCTCAGCGGGGCTCAGTCACCGTTGCCGGGAGCCGGCGTCGTCTTCTGGATCTGGGTGAGGAACTCGATGTTCGACTTGGTCTGCTTCATCTTGTCGAGCAGCAGCTCGATCGCCTGCTGCTGGTCGAGCGCGTGCAGCACGCGACGCAGCTTCCAGGTGATGGCCAGCTCCTCGCTGCCGAGCAGGATCTCCTCCTTGCGGGTACCGGACGCGTCGACGTCCACCGCCGGGAAGATGCGCTTGTCGGCGAGCTTCCGGTCGAGCTTGAGCTCCATGTTGCCGGTGCCCTTGAACTCCTCGAAGATCACCTCGTCCATGCGGGACCCGGTGTCGACGAGCGCGGTGGCGAGGATGGTCAGCGAGCCGCCGTCCTCGATGTTGCGCGCGGCACCGAAGAAGCGCTTGGGCGGGTAGAGCGCCGTGGAGTCGACACCACCGGAGAGGATGCGGCCCGACGCCGGGGCGGCGAGGTTGTACGCACGGCCCAGACGCGTGATGGAGTCGAGCAGCACGACCACGTCGTGACCCAGCTCCACCAGGCGCTTGGCGCGCTCGATGGCCAGCTCGGCGACCGTGGTGTGGTCCTCGGCCGGGCGGTCGAAGGTGGAGGAGATGACCTCGCCCTTCACCGACCGCTGCATGTCGGTGACCTCTTCCGGACGCTCGTCGACCAGGACGACCATCAGGTGGCACTCGGGGTTGTTGTGCGTGATCGCGTTGGCGATCGCCTGCATGATCATGGTCTTGCCGGTCTTCGGCGGGGCCACGATCAGACCGCGCTGGCCCTTGCCGATCGGCGACACGAGGTCGATGATCCGGGTCGTCAGCACATTGGACTCGGACTCCAGACGGAGCCGGTCCTGCGGGTACAGCGGCGTCAGCTTGTTGAACTCCGGCCGCCCGCGGCCGTGTTCGGGCGCCATGCCGTTGACGGAGTCGAGGCGGACCAGCGCGTTGAACTTCTCGCGGCGCTCGCCCTCCTTCGGCTGGCGGACCGCGCCGGTGATGTGGTCGCCCTTGCGCAGACCGTTCTTGCGGACCTGGGCGAGGGAGACGTACACGTCGTTCGGACCCGGCAGGTAGCCGGAGGTGCGGATGAACGCGTAGTTGTCGAGGATGTCCAGGATGCCCGCGACGGGGATCAGGACGTCGTCCTCGTTGACCTGCGGCTCGGCGATCTCGTCGCGGCCACGACGGCCACGGCGGTCGCGGTAGCGGCCGCGACGGCCACGGCGGCCGCCCTCGAAGTCGTCGTCGTCCTGCTGCTGGCGGTCGCGGTCCTGCCGGTCCTGGCGGCCGCCCTGCTGCTGGCCCTGCTGGCGGTCCTGACGACCGCCGCCCTGCTGGTCGTCGCCCTTGCCGCGGCGGTCACGGTCACGACCGCCCCGGTCGCGGTCGCGGTCGCGGCGGTCGCGGCGGCCGCGGCCCTCGCCGTCGTCGGCCTTGCCGTCGGCGTGCGGCTGCTGCTGGGCGTCGCCCTTCGGCTCGCTCTTCTCGCCCTTGGTCTCGGTGGACTCGGCGGCGGCCGGGCTGCCCGCGTCGGCGGTGGCACGACGGCGGCGGCGCTCGTTCGGCGCGTCCTCGCGCTCGGCCTCGCCCGAGCGGGCGGGACCGCCGGCCGGCTGGCCGGGGATCTCGATCTGGGCGGCCTTGTCGGCGGCCGGCTGCGCGGCC